>JABDLW010000133.1 GCA_013001805.1 Saprospiraceae bacterium
CCATTTAAAGTCCAGTTCCCATACAGTGCTGGCTGATTTTGGTGCCTCTTCATGCATGAAGGCATAGGGATCACTTTTTAAGAGCAATTGATCGGTGACCTTGGAGACAATCTGATATTTATATAAGTCGCCAACTTTTACTCCCGGAATAAAACCTTCCCAAATTCCGGAAGTGTCCCAACGAACGAAGAGTGAATAGCCTTCTCCTTGCCAATCATTAAAACTGCCGGTAACCTCCACTCTTTCTGCCATTGGAGCGAAGACGGCAAAGTAGACCCCATCGACGCCATCGAGTTGGATGGGATGGGAACCAAATTTTTCGTATAGACGAAAATGCTTACCGGTTTGAAATAGTGAAATATCAAATTCGGTAAAGAGTGTGTGTGGAATTACGTTTTCTGCCATTTAGGTAAGGTATAAAATTAAAAGCATAGGACAAAGACCAGTCTTTTGCTATGCAGAATGACCGCGTTTGCGGCGTCCTGCCGGCACAACTAAATCAGTTGCCTTACCTGAGCATTGGCCCGAAATGAGTATTTTTGATGCGGCAATCAATCAATTATGAAAAAAATAGGCATCTTATTCGGACAGGAAGAAACCTTCCCCCAGGCATTTGTTGATCGTATTAATGCAAAAGCACCTAAAGGCATCACCGCCGAAATCGCCCATGTCGAAGAAGTTATACAGGCTCAAAGCAGCGGCTATGCGGTATTGGTAGATCGCATTTCGCAAGATGTGCCTTTTTATCGTGCCTATCTAAAAAACGCGGCGGCCTGTGGAACGGCAGTGATAAATAATCCTTTTTGGTGGAGTGCCGATGAAAAATTTTTCAATAATGTTTTGGCCGAAAAACTTAACGTGCCTGTCCCCAAAACCGTGCTATTGCCTTCCAAAGATATGCCACCCGATACCAATGCCAAGTCATTCCGAAACCTCAAATACCCACTCGAATGGGAAAAAGTTATCGAATATTTGGGTGATTTCCCCGTCTACATGAAACCGCATAGTGGTGGAGGGTGGAAGAGCGTATATAAAATAAATAATTACAATGACTTGTTTTCAGCTTATGCAGAAACAGGACATTTAGTCATGATGTTGCAGGAGAATATAGATTTTGAGCACTATTTCCGATGTTATGCTCTGGGTAGAAAGTATGTCCATATCATGCCTTATGAGCCACGGAATCCACATCATTTACGCTATCTTAAGGAAACTCCCGATTATCCCAAGGGTCTACTGCCAAAAGTAGAAAAACTTGTCCTCGCCATTAATAATGCGTTGGGTTACGATTTTAATACCGTGGAATTTGCTATCAAAGATGGTGTGCCCTATGCCATTGATTTTTGTAACCCGGCACCAGACGCCGAAATAACTTCGGTAGGTGAAGCTAATTTTGAATGGGTTGTGGAGCACTCAGCTCTGATGGCGATCGAGCGCGCAAAATCACAAAAGGAAGGAAAAACAAATCTAACCTGGGGTTCTTTTATTTCCGATGCGGTTGGTAAGTAGGTGTCAGGTAAATAGGTAATCAGGTAATCGGGTAATCAGGTGATCAGGTAACTAGGTGATTGGGCTCTACCAAATGGCAGCCGAGGATCTAAATCCTCGGTGTTCTATTCGAACCAAATCGTAGCCACCGATCTCATTCCTTGGCGTTTAATGCAAACCAATGCTAGCCGGGATCTTTTGATCGTCGTTTTAGAAGAACCGGATGTAGCCGGGAATTTACATTCCCGGGTGATTAATAAATGACCAGGTAATTGGGTAATCAGGTGATCAGGTAATGGGGTGACCGGGTGATTGGGTGACCGGGTGATTGGGTGATCAGGTGATTGGGTGATCAGGTGATCAGGTGATTGGGGTCTACCAAATGGCAGCCTAAGAACTTATTCCTGGGCGTTCTGTAATAGGTGCGAATTCGGGAGTTGGGAGCTGAAGTCATAATTAAAAGAACGCCCTTGTTGGCGTCCCCGCCAACAAGATAATTGAACGGTGTTGTTTCGAAAAAAAAGACAGCCGGGAATTTATATTCCGGGCGCATCTAGAAATAAATGTGATTGGGGTTTTAACCAACGAGAGCCGAGGATCTAAATCCTCGGTGTTCTATTAGAACCAATTGGCAGCCACCCATCTTATCCCGCGGCGTTTTAATGCAAACCAATGCTAGCCGGGATCCTTTGCTCGACGTTTTTAGAAGAACCAGATGGTAGCCGGGAATTTATATTCCCGGGTGATTAATAAATGATCAGGTGATCGGGTGATCAGGTGATTATCAGGTGATCAGGTAATTGGGATGTAACCGATGGTAGCCGATGATTTAATTCTTCGGTGTTCCGTCAGAGGTCCGAAGTCGGGAGCCGGAAGTCATCATCTTAATCCCACGTCCCACGTGAAAGTCCACTTTAGTTTATCTTTTTAGTAAAAAATATAGCTGGAAATTAAATATATCAAATCATAAATGTCACCCTGAGTTGATACATTTTTTGCAAAAATGAGAAAAGTCGTACTGACAGATAGGTAGGTTCGGATCGTTGCTTTAATTTAACTTGTACCTGATGTGCAGTGTGGCCGTGTATCGATTAGTGCATAAATGCCTGTCCCTGAGTTTGGTTCTAGCAGTCTGGACGAAAAAAGTTTGGTGCGATACTTAGGTATTTGCCCGTTAGGTAGCCTTTCCTGATAAAGGTATAGTCCTGCTAGGCACATCGCATTTTTTAACGCGCATAAAAAGCAAGTATCATGGAGAAGATTAATCAACAATGTGCAGGATTGGATGTAGGGTCGGATAAAGTCTTCATGTCTCCTGATGGAGTGGAAGTCTTTCGGTACGAAACATTTACGGCTGATTTTAGGGATCTAGTTAATCAGTTGCAGGAACTATGTATCAGCACGGTGGCTATGGAGGCCACGGGAGTGTATTGGGTCATCTTGTATGAAATGATCCAAGCGGTGGGTATCGACGTATATCTAGTAGACGGTCAGCAAACCAAGCAAGTACCTGGTCGTAAAACCGATGTCAAGGATGCTCAATGGATCCAACAATTACATAGTTATGGTTTATTGAATCGATGTCATGTGACGACTGGGCAAATCCAAACACTAAAGGTGTATCAAAGACTTCGTGAAGATCACATTTCGCAAGCCTCCATGCATGTTAACCATATGCAGAAAGCGTTGATTCAAATGAATATTCGATTGCCGGAAGTCTTGAGTCAGGTTCATGGAAAAAGTGGCCTAGCGATTATTAAGGCTATTCTAGCTGGTGAACGGGATAAGCAAACATTGCTACAATTATGCGAGACGTCCATTATAAAACGAAAAGGTCTTCAAGTGTTGAAAGCATTGGAAGGATTTTATAAAGAAGAGCAATTATTTGCGTTAAAACAGGCCTATGATGGGTATGAATTTTATCAAAACCAAGTTGCGCAATGTGATCAACAGTTAGATTCGATATTAACAGAGATTTCCAAAAATAAAGCTGAGGTTGAAGTGCCTACGAAGAGAAAAGTTATTCGACATCATAAGCCACAAGTTCAGGACCTCGCCAAAAAGCTATTAAAAATATCTGAGGGAAAAGATCCGACCATTTTGCCTGGCATTACCGACTATTCTCAGCTTAAATTACTAGGAGAACTAGGTGCCGATCTTAGTAAATGGCCGAGTGAAAAACAATTCACCAATTGGTTGGGGCTGGCACCAGGTCAAAACAACTCAGGGAAAAGAAGAAAAAACAAATCGAAACGAGGGACCTTCACAGCCGGGCAAATATTTCGTCAATCAGCGACGAGCCTTCTAGAAAGTAAAAGCATAGCATTAGGTGCTTTTGGCAGACGACTTAAATCAAAAAAATCTTCACCAATCGCTATTAAGGCCACGGCACGCAAACTGGCAGAGATGTATTGGCGTCTCATGGTAAAAGGTAGTAATTATGTGGAAAAAGGAGTTCAGCATTATGAGAATCAACTTATAAATCAAAGAATAAAGTACGTGCATAAACTAGCAAAACAACTAAATATGACGGTTTCTTATAATACGAATAATGCATTGAAGCAGAGTTAGTTGTGAGGTTCTGTCATTGGTAGGTAGGTAGCCTGTCGAAGGGTAATTAAGTGACCAGGTAATTGGGTTCTAACCGATAAGTGCATAGGATCTGAAATCTTGAACCTGGATTCTCAGCAGGATACTACATTTCTGGGATTTTCTTATTAACTTAAAAGGCATGAAAAGACGTACATTTTTAAGAACCGGTTCCGCATCCCTCATGGGTTTTCCGATGCTTCTAGGTCCGCAGCACTTTGTGTTTAATGGTTCCCTGGGCTCACCATTGGTAAGTGTCTTTGACAAACATGCCTCTTCGTTGCACACCTCACCCGGCAAAGTACCAAATAACGATCGTGTGATTGTCGATCTAATTGATGGATTCACGGTTAATCGAGCCAGGTTGGCCAATATGATGGATACGGCAGTGATCCAATTAACCGGAAAATCCAGCGTGGGCAATGCCTGGGAGTCGCTTTTTCCCGAAGGATATCCCAGGCAAGACACAAAGATCAGCATTAAGATAAATTTGTCCTATGGTGAGCCAGTGGAGGAAAACAATTGGAACAGCACTCACTGTCCTTTTGGGCCAAAGGTGGCTTTGTCTGATGCC
>JABDLW010000143.1 GCA_013001805.1 Saprospiraceae bacterium
GTCTTTGATTCACCACCCTTTTTTGACTTAGAAAATGGCAATCTGGTGGTGGACGGTTCTAACTACTCCACCCGCGGAGGAAAATTAGAATCAGAAGGCCAGGCTGGTGTAATTTCCGGTGTCCTTATGTCGCAAAAAGCCGGGATTACCCCAGACGGTTCCATCGTTTTCTATGCAATACATGTTAATGATGTGTATGCTTACTTTGCTTCAGGAAAGAACACCGGTCAATTAGAAAATCTCACTGAATTTCCAATCACACAAGAGGACGTCGATCAAATAGTCGATTATGCACAAACAACTTACAATGTCACCATTGAAGATGCGGAATCATTGACGATGGAATTAAAAAGCTCATGGATAAAACCGGCTCCCGGCCTCGACCTTTCTAATTACATTACCATCCAGGCCGATATCCCAAAATTTACAAAGGTCAGCGATAAATTGTGGACCTGGGACGGAGTCAGTCTCGAACGAAATGTCACCCTTGCCATGGTGGGTTACCATGTTGTCGGCAGTACCGCCAATCATCCTGAAATGATATGGGCTACATTCGAACACGTGGATAATTCTCCGGATGTCAGTTATTATTATATAGATGAAGCCGGTAATTTACAAGAACGCAAAACTTTCGGACCGGACGGCAAACCGATTCGAAAGGACTGGTTATTCACCGACGGAAATGTTACAGCAAATGCATCCAATCAAATGCACATGGAATTAGATGCAAGAGAAATAAAAGCGATGGGAGATTTGACGATCTCTCCAAGTTCCACAATACGGACTCATCCCTGGGGAAATTCGCCCGATTCAACTTATGCACAAAACAATACAGACATCATTTCACTGAATGAAAATATCATCACCTTACTTGCTCCGGGAGACGTGCGCAGAAATTACTTCCTCGTAGGTGCTACCTGGACGGCTAACGGAGTGCCGGGTGTGGGCAATCAACTACCGGATGTGAGAGGCTCCAAGATTCTGGCTAATGCTACGATGGAAACCTATTTCCAATACAAAAACTGTTTTGGATGTCATAATGGAGGTAAGCTTTCCGGCCTGAGTCACATAATCGATGATATTACGCCATTACCGATTCCCTGATCCACATGGAGCCTGGGATGGTTATTGATATCAATTTCGTTTTAGCGTAATGTAAAATATAGCCAAAGCTTTAACAGGAATTCGTACTTTGCGACCCATCTGAATTCCGGCATAATGAGATCATTAAGTTTCTTTTGTTTCCTTGTTCCATTTATTTTAATTGGTCAGACCAATCCTACTACGTCTACGGGAGATCGGCTCGAATCAGTGACCCAATTTGATCAAGAACACTCCAATATTCAGGGGCTTCAATTTGAAAACATTGGCCCAACTATTTTTAGTGGAAGGGTTACGGACGTTGCAGTTGATCCTGAAGATCCTACTCATTTCTACGTGGCCTATGCATCAGGAGGTCTATGGGAAACGGTGAATAATGGCACCACCTTCAGCCCCATTTTTGATAATGAAGCAGTTATGACCATCGGCGCCATAAGTGTTGACTGGACTTCAGGAGAAATTTGGGTTGGAACCGGTGAAGTGAATAGCAGCAGGTCGTCTTATGCAGGTACAGGTATCTACAAGAGTAAAGATGGTGGCACCAGTTGGGAGCATCTTGGACTACCCGAGAGCCATCATATTGGAAGAATTATCCTCCATCCAGAAAATCCCAAAATCGCATGGGTAGCTGTTCTTGGACATTTGTATAGTACAAATCCGGAAAGAGGAGTTTACCAGACCAGTGATGGAGGAGCGACTTGGCAGCACTCCCTTGCCATTGATGATAATACGGGAGTCGTAGACCTGGTCATCGATCCTCAAAACCCAGACGTTCTTTATGCTGCAGCCTGGGAACGTTCCAGGTCTGCGTGGAATTTTGAAGAAGCCGGGCCTGGATCAGGGATTTACAAGACAGTCAACGGAGGTTCTAATTGGGCCAAGATTTCCGGCGGCTCATCAGGATTTCCGGATGGAGAAGGTACCGGAAGGATTGGACTATCTATTGGTGAAGAAAATGGACGGGCATTTCTTTACGCACTCCTCGACAATTACAATCGACGACCACCAGAAGATGAACAAGAGGAAGAAGGACTCACAAAAGATGATTTCAGATCGATGTCCGTTGACGAGTTTCTTAATCTCGAAGCAGAAGACATAGAAACCTATTTAAGAGACAGTCGGTTCCCAAATAAATATACCGGAAAATCAGTGTATAAAATGGTCGAAGAAGGCAAAGTGCTACCTGAAGACCTGGCTACCTATCTTGAAAATGCCAATGCCTTATTATTTGATACACCGGTTATAGGTGCCGAATTATATGTGAGCAGGGATCAAGGGGTCACCTGGACCAAAACCCATGCTGATTATCTCGACGGCGTATACTTTTCATATGGCTACTATTTTGGAGTGGTAAAAGCACATCCTACTAAAGCGGAACAGGTATACATCGCCGGTGTCCCCATATTGCGATCTGATGATGGAGGAAAGACATTTTCTAACATTAATGGAGATAATGTACATGTTGATCATCACAGTATTTGGATCAATCCTGAAAACCCTGACCATGTTATCAATGGAAATGACGGTGGTATAAATATCAGTTATGATGCCGGTGAGAATTGGATAAAATGTAATTCACCTAGCGTAGGACAATTTTACTATATCAATGTTGATCAGGCAAAACCGTATAACGTTTATGGCGGCACCCAGGATAATGGCGTATGGAGAGGAAGTCACCAATATCGGGAGGGAGTACGCTGGCATAGTACCGGGCAATATCCCTATAAGTCTATTTTAGGGGGAGATGGAATGCAGGTTCAAATTGACCCCCGTGATAACAATACCATTTACACAGGTCTTCAATTCGGTAATTATTATCGGATAAATGGAGAGACCGGTGACCGATCCTTTATTACACCAAGACACGAGTTAGGCCAAAGACCGTACAGATGGAATTGGCAAACACCCATTCATCTTTCGGAGCATCAGCCGGATATTCTCTATATGGGAGGACATGTCTTATTCAGATCCTTTAACCAGGGAGAGGAATTCGAGGCTATTTCTGAAGATTTAACCAGGGGAGGAAAGAAAGGTGATGTCCCTTATGGAACCCTGACCACGATTCATGAAAGTCCCTTAAAATTCGGACTGATTTATACCGGTAGTGATGATGGCCTCATTTATCGCTCGAAGGATGGTGGACATTCCTGGCATCAGATAACGAATGAAATTCCGGAAGAGTTATGGGTCAGTCGGATTCAGGCCTCTAATCACCAGGAAGGACGCGTCTATGTCTCATTAAACGGGTACAGGACGGATGACTTCAACTCCTATATTTATAAGAGCGAGGATTATGGAGACAGCTGGACAGCCATTGGAAGTAATCTTCCCTTAGAACCAGTAAATGTCATTAAGGAAGATCCTGAACATGAAGATATTTTGTATGTCGGAACCGACAGGGGCGTTTATATTTCATTTAATCAGGGCGTTAGTTTTGAACGAACCTTTGATCATATACCCAATGTCCCGGTTCATGACATTATCGTTCAACAAGCAGAAAAAGACCTTTTGATCGGGACACATGGTCGATCAATTTATAAAGCGGACCTTGAGGACATCTATCCAATTGTTGCAAATAAAGACAGTCCTTTGATTATAGCCGAAATTTCGACCATCAGACACAATGATAATTGGGGTAGCAGGAGAAATCAATTTAGGGATTTTACGATACACGAAGAGGAGATCCCGATATTTAGCACGACTGCAGGTAGAGCGACGATAACAATTTCCGAAGAGGAAGGTTTGCCCGTTTGGGAAGATGAAATCTCTCTTGTAAAAGGATTAAATTACTGGACATATACTTTGCAAATTCAGGAAAGCACATTAGATCAATTTCAAGAGAATCTCGAAGAAAGTGAGAAGCTGGAGAAAGCAAAGGATGGTAATTATTACCTGCCCCCTGGAAAATACACGGTTACTGTCAAAAGAGAAAATGACGAGGCTACGACTGAGATCGAAATAAAAGAGCGAAAATGACTATTCCGATTGTTGTAATCACTTGCATCATTTCTTACCTGGCCTTATCAAATGAATCCCTATTCAT
>JABDLW010000150.1 GCA_013001805.1 Saprospiraceae bacterium
TGACCATCCAATACATACCTTAGACAGGGACCTCAGAGAAGTGATGAGAGCCTACCTTGCCCATGTCGACGACGGCGGATCCTTGCCCGAAACAGGTCGAACCACAAGGAAACATTTACTAGATGGAATTCTGAACTTTTATCGATACCACCTGGATAAGTTTACTGAGATCAAAACGCACAAGATCCTGGCAGAGGTCTTCCTGTAACTGAATGATTTTCACTACTGAGAGTCGGCTTGACTCGGAGATTTGCTGTTAGGTTTCAGTAGGTTTACCTGATTTTTTCTTTCTGCACTACTAGTGTGGCTGCCGGTCGCTGCGGCAATCTATTTTGATCCACAGAAGCTCTATAGTGTGACCACGATCAGGTTAATCCAATATTTAGCTCTATTCGAAATAACAAAATTCCAATGCAGCGTGAGGGTTATGTGAAATGCGTTATCTTTCGCCCTGTTTTTTCGCTGATCATTTTGCATGGAACCGTTAAGCATGAAATCCGACCGGGACGCAATAAAATTTAAACCAAAAAAATCCAACTCCGAACAGTTAATTGCGCTTTATTCAGGTATGCTGTATCCCCGGATGATCGAAGAAAAGATGTTAAAGCTGCTCCGTCAAGGTCAAATTTCAAAATGGTTCTCCGGCATAGGTCAGGAAGCAATCTCAGTTGGAATTACGATGGCACTACGTGCCGATGAATTGATTTTTCCCCTTCACCGTAATTTAGGCGTGTTTACGTCAAGAATGGTGCCTCTGCATCGATTAGTTGCGCAGTGGCAAGGTAAGGAGAATGGTTTTACCAAAGGAAGGGACCGTTCTTTTCATTTCGGTACATTGGAGCATCATATTGTGGGGATGATTTCCCATTTGGGTCCACAGTTATCTCTGGCCGTTGGTGCTGCCCTGGCTTACAAATTAAATGGAGAAAAAAAAATCGCCGTTGCCATTACCGGTGAAGGGGGTACAAGTGAAGGAGAATTTCATGAAGCCCTCAACCTTGCTTCAGTCTGGAAGCTTCCAGTCATCTTTGTCATAGAAAACAATGGCTATGCCCTGAGTACGACCACAGCAGAACAATATGCCTGTAAGCGCTTGGCAGACCGGGCAAAGGGATATGGAATGAAGGCATTCAATATCGATGGAAATAACGTTATAGAAGTTTTTGAAAAGACAAAAAAGTTAGCCCGGAGATTAAGAAGAGATCCTCAGCCTGTCTTGCTGGAATGTATGACTTTTCGAATGCGGGGACACGAGGAAGCATCAGGCACTAAATATGTACCTGATGCGATGTTAGAGACCTGGGCCGGGCGAGACCCGTTGTTAAACTTTCAATCGTTCTTATTAAGAAAAGAAATCATTAATGAGGAATACATTAAGCTGACTTCCGAAAATTTAGCGATGCATATTGAAGAAGAGGTGAAGCTGGCCTTTGCCGAACCAGATGTGCGCTCAACTGTGGAAGCAGAACTTGCTGATGTATTTGCACCAAGACCAGATATTAGCCGATCTGATCCACCTGAAGAAGAAACCTCCCGGTCGCTTCGATATGTCGATGCGATAAGGGAAGGTTTGGACCAGGCTATGACAGATAATGAAAAGTTGGTATTAATGGGACAGGATATTGGTGCCTACGGCGGAGTTTTCAAAGTAACCGAAGGTTTGCTGCAAAAACACGGGCAAGATAGGATTAGGAATACTCCCCTTTGCGAAAGTGCCGTCATTGGTGCTGCTATAGGGTTGTCCCTGGGTGGATTCCGCTCAATGGTCGAAATGCAATTTGCTGATTTTGTCACTTGCGGGTTTAATCAGATTGTTAATAATCTGGCTAAGATGCATTATCGTTGGGGACATGCGCCTTCCGTTTTGATTAGGATGCCGACCGGAGGAAATGTTGGTGCCGGCCCGTTTCATTCCCAAAGTGTAGAAGGTTGGTTTGTACACACACCTGGTCTGAAGATCGTCTTTCCCTCTAATGCATTTGACGCAAAGGGACTGTTAATCGCAGCTTTGCGGGAACCGAATCCCGTCCTGTTTTTTGAACATAAATATTTATATCGCACAAACACTACCCCTGTTCCGGAATCCCTGTATGAGGTCCCAATTGGCAAAGCCAGGATTGTAAAGTCTGGAGAACAGGCCACGGTGATTACCTACGGCGTTGGTGTCCTTTGGGCTCAAGAAGTCAGTTCAGAACTTGATGCGGACATTGAAATTATCGATCTAAGAACATTATCACCCATCGATTATGACACTATATCTCAGAGTATCTCTAAAACCGGAAGAGTACTCATTTTACATGAAGCTACCAAAACTGGAGGAATTGGAGCTGAAATCTCGGCCTACCTGGTAGAGCACCATTTTGAGAAATTGGACGCGCCGGTAGTAAGGTCCGCTTCGTTGGATACTCCTGTGCCTTTCGCCAGGGAGCTGGAAATGATATTTTTACCCTCTAATCGTTTTAAACAACAATTGCTGGAACTTATAGGGTACTAGCAAAAACACCAAAATAATAATGAAATTAAAAGACTTGATCGCAGTTAGTGGATTGCCAGGATTGTACAAGATGGCTGGCACCAGGCCAAATGGTATCATTATTGAAGATCTGGATACTGGTAAGCGTAAATTTGTCCCCAGTAGAAAGCACCAATTTTCACCACTCGAGACCATTTCTATTTTTACCACAATGGATTCCGAAGGTTTGATTGAGGTGTTGCGGAAGATGCATGCCTTGAAAGATGATGTACCGATTATTGCAGCCAAATCGTCCAATGATGAGTTGAGGGCGTATTTTACGCAAATATTACCGGATCATGATGATAGTAGAGTCTTCCCCCGGGATATCCAGAAAATTTTGAAATGGTATGATTTTTTAGTGCAGCGGGACTTACTCAGCGACGCTATCGGAGCGGAAGAAGAAGAGTAGGGGACAATGTATCTTGGTCAGAAAGTGACAGTTGTTCTTCCTGCTTACAATGCGGCAAATACATTGGAAGCCACTTACAATGAAATACCCTTTGATCTGGTGGATGAGGTAATTCTCTGTGATGATGCCAGCACTGACCATACAACCGAACTTGCAGAATCATTGCGTATTGATAAGCTGATCAGGCACAAGTCCAATCGTGGATACGGTGCCAATCAGAAATCTCTCTATAAGTTGGCATTGGATGGCGGGGCTGATATTATAATTATGTTACATCCTGATTATCAGTATACGCCCAAATTGATCCCGGCTTTACTGAGTTTGGTCGGTATGCAGGTATACTC
>JABDLW010000165.1 GCA_013001805.1 Saprospiraceae bacterium
ATTCTGATTGGACCTCCCGGTGCTGGTAAAACCATGTTAGCTCGAAGGCTACCTACGATTCTACCGGCTATGGATCTGCGAGAAGCCCTGGAGACTACCAAAATTCATTCGGTGGCAGGATTACTTCCAGCTGATGCGAGTCTCCTGACAAGTCGACCGTTTCGATCTCCTCATCATACAATCAGTGATGTGGCCCTGGTAGGTGGCGGCTCAAATCCCAGTCCGGGAGAAATCTCTTTAGCTCATAATGGTGTGCTGTTTATGGATGAGTTACCTGAATTTAAACGGACAGTATTAGAGGTAATGCGCCAACCATTGGAGGAACGAAAAGTTACCATCAGTCGGGCTCGTCTCACGGTGGATTATCCAGCAAGTTTTATTTTAATTGCTTCCATGAATCCTTGCCCGTGTGGTTATTATAATCATCCCGAAAAGGACTGTGTCTGCGCTCCTGGAGTAATTACCCGCTACCTGAACAAGATCTCAGGTCCACTACTGGACCGGATCGATTTGCACGTAGAGGTAACTCCCGTGTCTTACGACGAACTATCAAGTACAAACTCAACCCAGGAATCCAGTAACAGTATCATTGAACGGGTCATGTCGGCCAGGCAAATTCAACTGGCACGATTCAAAGATATCGATGGTGTCTATACTAATGCCCAAATGTCGAGCAACATGGTCCATGAAATCTGTCAGATAGATCAACCAGGTAGGATCTTATTAAAAACAGCGATGGAGAAGTTGCAACTTTCCGCCCGGGCTTACGACCGTATTTTAAAAGTGTCGAGAACCGCAGCAGACCTCGCGGGTAGTGCCGACATCAAGATTGAGCATCTGGCCGAAGCAATACAGCTTCGTAATTTAGACAGGGAGAGCTGGGCAGGATAAGATAGTAAGGAAGCGATTCAAAGACGATTAATCTTTTCAAGTAAAGCCTCGGTCTCAGAATAATCAGCCTCATCAGCCTGGGCAAGCTTTATGGCCATAAGGGCATATCGGGTAGCTTTTTTCTTGTTTCCTTGCTTATAATAGAGAGCAGCAAGTGTATCATTATTAAAATAATTGCTGTCCAATGTAATGGACTTCTTAGCCAATTTGATAGCCCATTTTAATGCTTTGGGTGAATCTACCTTTTCATAATAATTCCAAGCTATTGTATTTAATTCATTGGCGGAAAGATTAGGATTGCTCTTGACGTACTGCTGAGATTTTTCAATGTATTTTTCTTCATTTCCGATAGCATCGTAGTAATTCATTTCGAAACGATCAAAATACAGTGCCGCCTTCGAGGGAGGAAAAGTTGAGTTGAATATTTCCCTGGCATCGTCCATCTGCAGATTACCCAGTTGATCATTTAGATGATTTTGAATAAAGCGTAAAATTGTGCCGTCAACTCTTCCTTCGCCAAACTCTTTTATAAAAAGGAGTCTTTTCTCAACCATGTAGTTGTAATACAGGTCTCCGTATTCTTTAGTTAATTGAGCTACCATTTCCATTTTTTCCGGTGATGTCCAGCTGGATTGAGTTTTCAGATATTCAGCACCTATTTCCCTTCCTTTTTCATTCCCAGCAGCCAACAATGCGTTGGCATAGTCATATAACAATTGCGGATCTCTATCCCCCTTTTCATAAGCAGATTCCATCGCTGGCAATTGCTTTCCCGGATCCAAGGCCTGTTGTGCCATGGCCATAAATTGTTCTATGGGTTGATAACCGATACCTTGATGTAAAAGAGCTCCACTAGCACTTAAGAACAAAAAACTCGGATAACCTCTGACCTGATATTTCTTAGCTGCTGCTACCCCATCACCTTTTTCCATATCTAATTTTAGATTGACAAAATTGGTGTTGAAAAAAGAGCCGACAATGCTATCTGTAAAAACATTTCGATCCATCATCTTGCAAGGCCCACACCAGGTAGTATAAGCATCGATAAATACAATTTTATCTTCGATGCGTGCCTCCTCAAGTGCTGCAGGGAAATCGTTATCTATAAAATGTATTGCATATTGATTCTCCTGCCCAATAGCAATGTTAAAAGTTAAAAGACTTAAAATAAGCAGCCTCATCCGATACTTTTACGATTTATAATTACTTAAGTTCGATTTTTTGTTCGCATGCAGAGATCAGTTTCTGAATATGGGGAGTAGTAGCAGATTTTGTTTCTGTGGCATATTTTAGCGCCTTTTCGGCGTACGATTTGGACTTTTCATATTTATTACTGAGAAATAAAAGCTGGGCGGCAATAAAGCAATTTTGTTCATTCTCCTGTTCGTCAACTGCTTCCAAAGCCCAGGACTCAGCCTGCGCCATTAATTTCGGTTGATCACGCATATGATGTAAAATTGTATTTGCCAGTTGGAATTTATTCTCCGAACCTTGACGGGCATAATCTCTGGCATAGCGCAGATATAAATCTGGTTTTCTGGTATCTGCATAATACTTTAGCCGGGCATCATATTGAAATCTCTTATATTTTCCAGGTGAATATCTTTTGACCTTATCGACAGCCTCCTCCAAAAGATCACCGTTGTCAAATTCAATGGCCTTTTCCACGGTATTCATGGCAGCAATCTCAATTTTTTCTTCTAATGCTTCCTGACCGTAAATCTTCGTGATCATCTTACGGTTTTCAACCATCAAGTTGAAGATCCTGGAATCGACTTCTACCATGCCAAAGTAGATGACGGCCAGATTTTCCTCAGTGGTAAAATCAGATTGTGTCGATAGATATTCATTGGCTACTTTCAATAAAGGTCTTTTGCTTTTAGACAATCCTTCGATATATTTTACCATGAATGCAGGATCTCTTTGGCCCTCTTCATACTCCTTATCCAGGTTTGATGTCACATTGGATTTCGAAGCTGCAAATTTTCCCAGCTTCACAAAATTTGCAGCATCCATACCTCCAACCACTTTGTGCACCACTTCTCCTTCCGGATCAAGAAACAGCAAGGTGGGAAATGCGCTGACTCGATATTGACTCTGAAAAGTCCTGCCTTCGCCTTTTTCCATATCGAGTTTTAGATTTATAAAGGCAGTATTATAAAGATCTCCCACTTCATCCTTAGGAAAAACATTAGCTGACATGCGTTTACAAGGCCCACACCAGGTAGTATAGGCATCTACAAAAATCAACTTTCCTTGCTCACCTGCCAATTCCTTTGCTTCCTGCAAGGTTCCGTGAAAAAACTCTATACCCTTCGCTGAAGCAGAAGAACAAAGTATAAGAATAGAGCTTAAAAGTAGGATTGATTGTTTCATTGAATTAGATTTTTGGAATGTAACGAATTTGTCGCATGGCAATAGTGCACATAATCGATCATTTTGTCTGTAATATCAAGCTCTGCCTAAATAATTTGACAGATTTTGCAGGTGCATGGTTCGATCGGAACATTTTTTTGTGACTTTCAGTTCGAAAAAAGAACAGTTAAACGATATTGCGAAGCAAAATTCCCAATTTGGATCAAACCATTACCTTACAAACGACAAATACCGAAAATTCCTTCAACTTTGTATTTGTAATTTTGTCTTTCATTTAAAGATAAGAACCATTGCTTTCACGCCAGCATAAGCAATTCTATCATCGCGCCGGATTTGGAATCGGAGTTGGGGAGCTGACATCCCGAACAGAATTACCTATTGTACAAATCGTCGAAGAAGCGCTAAAAGATGCTACTCAACCTTTACCCAGCGTTGAGGGCATGAACGGGGGAAGTCCTACTCTGGAATCATCCTTCCTCACCCGATCAGTGGAACCCCGGTTTCAGAACATGGAAAGTACCTCCAGTCAATTGGACAGTCTTCGATTTGAATGGTTCGAAATAATGTGCCATTCCGGATTGGGGTTACGGGAAAAGATGGCTCTCTTCTGGCATGGACATTTTGCTTGCCAGTGCTGGCAAGAATCGACGGCGAGGCAATATCTGGAGGTTTTGCGTAATCATGCACTGGGCAACTTCAAAACCTTGCTACGCGCCATTGTGAAGACTCCAGCCATGATCATATTTCTCAATAATCAACAAAATAGAAAAGATCATCCTAATGAGAACTTTGCTCGTGAGCTCATGGAACTCTTTACGATGGGACACGGAACTTACTCCGAGTTTGATGTCAAAGAAGCTGCAAGAGCATTTACAGGATGGTCAACAGATGAGGGTGGTGACTTTGTTTTCAGACCCGAAAGCCATGATCCGGAATCAAAGGTTTTCCTGGGCAAAAAAGGTAGATTAGACGGTGAAGATATTGTCGAAATCATTCTCAAGCAACCGGCAACCAAGCTGCATCTGGCCAGAAGTCTTTACAGGTTCTTCGTGAACGAGCAGATCGATCCTGATGCAATCGATCAAATCGCAAGTTACATTGCTGAGACTGACTTTGATATGGCAAGGGTGATGCA
>JABDLW010000169.1 GCA_013001805.1 Saprospiraceae bacterium
TGACCATACTGACCACGAGCTGAATTTGCAAAAATTTCCTTTCCTTCGTAAACCTGAATAGCTTTCAGAACGTCAAGCTTCTTGTTTCTGATTTCATCAGCATCAAAAGTAACGGGTGGCTCCATCGCGGTAAAACACAACAACTGCAACACATGATTTTGAATCATATCTTTTAAGGCCCCGGACTGATCATAATAACCGCCCCTGTCTCCTACCCCTACTGATTCTGACACAGTGATTTGAACATGATCAATAAACTTATTATTCCAAATCGGTTCAAAAAGTGTATTAGCAAACCGAAAAACCAGCAAATTTTGGACAGCCTCTTTACCTAAATAATGGTCGATCCGGTACAATTGTGATTCGTCAAATATACTGGTAAGTAGCTTATTAAGATCTTTGGCACTTGCCAGATCGTGACCAAAAGGCTTTTCAACCACAATGCGGGTTTGGTCTCTATTTCGGCATATGCCTGACTCACCAAGATTTCGGGCAATTCTCTCCACTAAACTGGGAGCAACTGCCAAGTAAAACACAACCTGTGCCTCTCCTGACCACTCCTCTTGTAGTTGGGCAATCTTCTCTCTCAGAGTATCGTAACTCGCCGTGTCCGAAATATCCGATTTAAGATAATGAATCTTTGTCCTAAAAACCTCCCAACTCTCTACTGAGATCCGCCGACGCGAAAAACTAGATATACCTGATTGTAATTCCCGGCGAAATTCATCATCACTGAATTCCGTACGTCCCAGACCGAGTACAGCCATTTCCTGTGGTAAGTAGCCATCTTCAGAAAGATTGATAAGCGCGGGAATTAATTTTCGCTTTGTGAGGTCACCGCTACCTCCAAAAATGACGAAAATGGTTGGATCAATTTTGTTATTCATTTACAGATTTATTTTTTCAGTCCCTCTTTGCCATCCGTATGCCACGAACCACAATTCATTGGAACAATTAAGTCCGCAGAAAGATATTGGCAATTATGAAAGAAAAAACAGCTATCACAATTCCATACATAAATATATTATAGGCAATGCGAAGAAACCGGTACTTTTTACCAAGCACAACACCCAAGAAATAGATATCATCTATCAAAGCTGAGTAGAGGTAATTGCTCTGTTCCATTAGACGGGTCATACCCCACTGATAGTCATTTCTCTGCATTTTATGAAAATTACCAAAAAACAATAGATTTGCTTTTTTCTGCTCTATATCTTCACGAGTGAATTTGCCCGAAGTGACGTTGGGCCGGGTAGATAAAATGGCAAATATCATCGACACCAGATTGACACATAGAAGTATGGCCACAGGTATGATCAGATGTGGATTGGAATCCAACTTCTGCATGAGTGATCCGATCAGGACAGAAATGATAATAGCATTCACTGAAATCATGATATTTGCTTTTGTATCGGCCATACCACTAAGAGTCAAATGGTTTTTGGAAGTGAGCCGAAACATAGTCTCAATCCCTCTTTCTGGTCTACCGGCAGCTTTCTCCAGTTTCTTGCGCAGTTTTTTCAGTTCTTCATCACTGACACCCAGTTCCTCCTGTAGACTTTGATCTATTACTTTCCTTGTCTTTTTTAGGTTTTTTTTTATTTCTTTTTTGAGTCTATCTGCTGCCGGTTGCAAAACCTGGTGCCCATATGTGGTCCAGAATTGGGTGCGATTAAGAAATTCAAGACTATTTTCCATCCATTCCACATCTGTATATTCATCATTCTGATCGGACGACCATTCATTTCTTAAACTTTGAGCAATCGCATAATACGAAGGTGAGGCAAGATGATACAAATCCGCATCTTTCAGTACTTTTTGCAGGGTGGTGATGGGAATCACATCCCGCGCGGTGGCACGAATGGCCTCCACCACACGCTCTATGTCTTCTTCCGGAATATTTTCTTTTACAAGGAAAGATCTTGCTATTTTGCAGCTCTCTTCTTCGTGACCCTCATACTTGGATTGGAAACCGGTATCGTGAAACCAGGCCGCAATTTCAACCATGGCCAGGTCGTGATCATTTAATCCTTCCATGGTACCAATTTCCTTCGCTGATTCCACCACCATTCTCGAATGATTCAAATCGTGGTAGCTCATAGTCTCTGGTAACTCCTTCATTATCTCCGAGGCGGTGAGCTGTGCTTTCTTTAAAAGGTCTTTCATATCCGAAAGGTAAACTTGATCTTGCGATTTCATGTTCATCAAAAATACACGTAATTATTAACATAACTAACTGCGGTGTTTGGAGATAATAAAAGCAATCCAGAAGTTTTTCGATGTTAAAATCTATTTTTGTGCTTTGCCCAATTCAATAAAATGTCAGAACTGGATCGATTGATGGAGGATTTAGGAAGCCTGAAGAGCATTGCTAAAGGCTGGAAGACGAGGAATAAGCGATCTCTTGCCAAATTACGTGGCTCCAAAGACCTTGACCGGATCGCCAACACGGCTCATTCCGAAGTATTCGCTACCATAGATTGCATGGACTGTGCTAATTGTTGCAAGACCACAGGACCACTTTTCCGCAGTCAGGACATCAATCAGCTAGCCCATTATTTTTAAATCTCCCCTGTCGAATTTATCGAACGGTACTTGTATAGAGATGAAGATGGAGATCTGGTATTGAAAAGTTTGCCTTGTCCCTTTTTGGGTAGTGATAATGGTTGTACGGTATATGATATCCGACCCAAGGCATGCCGGACATATCCGCACACGGATAGCCGTAATCAGGCTAAGATCTTCGACTTAACGTTACAAAATGCTGAGATCTGTCCTGCCGTTCTTTCCATTCTTCAGCGTATTACAAAGCGGATCAGTGCTGGTTAAATGCCCTGGTAGTTGGAAGTACTATTTACTGACGAAAAATATACCTTTACCATTCATTTGAAAAGCCTTAATAATTGATCTTATGAATCTTACAGATGTAAAGATTGAAGCCATCGCTGTACATCAGGTTGGAGACAAAAGCCTCAAAGAACCATTGGTCATGAGTCACGTCCTACTTGAACCCCCTGTGGAACAGGTGGTACATCTGAAAAGCTTTTTTTTAGATCACTTCAGAGGACAGGAATTCTACAATTTCGCATTGGTTGATGGATCACCAAGCCGGATTTCGTATATAACCGAAAGCATTTTTAATGACCCGGAAAGCCTTCTCTCAAATTCCTGTGAGGTGGCAAGACTCCTCTATGGTTTGACTGAATCGGACTTGTTGGAGAATGGGTTGCTCTACATGTGCCACATTTCTAATGTTATCAATCAGGATGAGATCATCGATGCTATTGGCATGTACTTCTGCCCTCTGGATGATTCCTTCATAACGGTAAATGACCTGGAATCACAGCCATTGCTCACCTTTTCTTCTGGCACATATTTAGGTAAGCAGGATATGGCATGTCTGATATATAATACCGAAAGGGAATTGGGATATAAAGTTGATGTGATCGATAAATCAAAGAAGGCCCGGGATGGTCAGTTATGGAAGGAACATTTCCTAAGGCTGAAACCAGCGGAAGATGATTTCTTTCTTACCAGCCAGGTTATGGGTTTGACTAAATCTTTTGTCGAACATCAACTACCTTCCGAATTTGAAATTGAGAAGAAGGATCAAATGGAATATCTTGATAGATCTATTAATTACTTTAAAAACCAGGATCACTATAGTCAGCAAGAATTTGCCGATGAAATCTTTGCTGATTCCCATATTGCGCAATCATTTGGTCAATATAAGCACCAATACGAAGAAGATCACGATGTCCAAATACAGCCGGAATTTGATCTAAATGAGTATGCCGTGAAAAAACAAGCACGCATTTTTAAGAGCGTCCTGAAACTTGATCGAAATTTCCATATTTACATACACGGGGACCGTTCGATGATTGTGAAAGATACCGATGAACAGGGGCGGAAATTCTACAAGTTGTATTACGAAAAGGAATCTTAATACCGTATATAAAGAAACTCACCGTCAAGTCTATCCTAAGCGGGGAAGCTTCAACTATTAATTCGCCAGGCGCCCGATCGACAGCTCAATCACCGGCCTCAGATTATTGACTTTAATTCTTCGACAATCTTTTCGGCAGTTAAATTAAAGTGTTTATAAATCTCCTTATATGGTGCACTGATTCCAAAGTGGTCGATGCTCAGTGTTTTACCTGCATCACCGACATATTTGTGCCACCCCAACGCGCTTCCTGCTTCAATCGATATTCTTTTTACAATATCGGGAGGTAGGACTGAATTTCGATATGACTTATCCTGCTCCTCAAACAGCTCCCAACTGGGCATACTTACCACTCTAATATCGAAATGCATTCCCGTCAATTGTTTTTTTGCTTCCAGTGCGATAGGTACTTCGCTCCCGGTGGCAATAATAATGGCTTGCGGCTTATCGCCTTCCTCACGAGAAATAATATAGGCACCTTTACTCAATCCGGAAGCCGGCGCGTATTGCCTTCGATCTATTATCGGAAGACCTTGACGACTTAAAACCAGCATGCTTGGGCCATGCATCCTGGTTATAGCTACTCGCCATGCTTCCACCGTCTCATTTGCATCAGCGGGTCTTATTACCGTAAGATTAGGCATGGCCCTGAGCGAGGCAAGATGTTCGACGGGTTGATGTGTCGGTCCGTCTTCGCCCAAGCCAATACTGTCATGAGTCATTACATATATGACCGGCAATTCCATCAGAGCTGCGAGGCGGATTGCTGGCCGGGCATAATCTGTAAATACGAAAAAAGTAGCGGCATATGGTCGCACTCCTCCATGCAACTGCATACCCGAAGCTGTACCAGCCATGGCCAGCTCGCGAATGCCCCAGGTAATATTTCTCCCTGTAGGATCTTCTCTTGAGAAATAGGCAAGTCCTTTCATTAATGTTTTTGTCGAGGGTTCAAGGTCAGCACTGCCTCCCATCAACCAAGGTAGTTTTTGCGCTACTGCATTTAATACCTTACTATTTACTGCCCGTGTCGCCATAGGTCCATCTTCTGGTTTAAAGCCAGGCAGATCCGAATCCCAACCAGATGGTAGGGACTGATCAAGAGCCGATTTAAAGTCTTCAGCTAATTTAGGATGGTCACCTTTATAAGATGAAAAAAGATTATTCCAACTTTCCTCCTCTTCCTTGCCGCGAGTTACTACTGACGACATATCTTCCATTACTTCCGCTGGAATATAGAATGGCGTTTCTGAGGGCCAATTATATGCCCTTTTTGTGAGAATAATTTCGTCTTCACCCAGAGGTGACCCATGAACCGTCGAAGTATCTACTTTATTTGGCGATCCATATCCAATGTGGGTCCGCAGGATGATTAATGATGGCTTAGCCTTTTCCTGCTTGGCTGCCTCGAAAGCACTAGTAATCGCCGGAACATCATTTCCTTTTTCACCCAAATTTTGCACATGCCAACCATACGATTCAAACCTTTTCTGAACATCCTCACTAAATGCCAAATCTGTGCTCCCCTCAATCGTGATGTGATTGTCATCGTACAGATAAATTAATTTACCTAACCCCAAATGACCCGCTATTGAAGCGGCTTCATGTGAAGCTCCTTCCATCAGGTCACCATCGCTACAGATGCAATAAGTATAGTGATCGACAATCTCATATTTCGGTTGATTAAACTTTGCCGCTAAATGTGCTTCGGCAATTGCCATTCCTACACCATTCATAAAACCCTGTCCTAGGGGCCCGGTGGTTGTCTCCGCTCCAGGGGTAATTCCAAATTCCGGGTGTCCGGGCGTCTTGCTCCCCCACTGTCTAAAGCTTTTTAGATCGTCCAGGCTGATATCATATCCTGACAAATGCAGGACACTATAAAGTAGCATGGAGGCATGACCGTTAGATAAAATGAACCGGTCACGATTAAACCAATTTGGATTTTTGGGATTGTGTCGCATAATATCGCGATATAAGACATATGCCACTGGAGCCAAAGCCATGGGTGCCCCTGGATGCCCGGAATTGGCTTTCTGAACTCCATCAATTGATAAGGTACGTATGGTGTCTACCGACAGACGAATCAAATTGTTATCTCTCATGATCAAGGTTTAGTTCGATTTTTACTTCTGTAACGATACAAAAAAACAAAATCTCATGGTGATATCCCTATTCCTGGGCAGCCATTATATTTTTTGTTCTTTTTACCATTAAACCGTGAAGATATGAAAATGAATTCCACGATTTGAGTCGACATACTCCTGGCAGCAGGATCAACAATGTAACACTTAAGATATACCATCGGGATTCCTTGCTTTCGAAGATACCGATGCAAATTATTTCCATTGTAATTACCTACCTGTGAATAGCTGGATCAAAGCTTAATGACGATAGCTTTACGGTATAACAGCCAGGCAAAAAACCAAATAAAGAACGTATAAGCCAAGGCCTGAGTT
>JABDLW010000220.1 GCA_013001805.1 Saprospiraceae bacterium
AACGGGTGATTCAGAAGGAAGTATTGAATGCCTTGAGTAAAGAAATACTTAGCGGAAAGGTCACGACCGACAGTATCATTTTACTGGATGCCTTTGATGACCAATTGGTATTCAGAAATCAGGATGACCTTGTTGACAAGCAAATGTAACAATAGCTAAAAAAAACAGTCTTATAATTGGTTGGTTAGTTGAAAGCAACGTAAGTTTCCCCCGGTCTACCGGTTCTGAAATGAGCGTTGCTTTTTTATTTACTTTTTTTTCTTTTAGGTTATTATTCATTATTCTAAATTTATAGCATAATTAAATTCGTAACTTGAAGTCATTAAAGATAGATTATGAGTATACATATTGAAGCTAAAAAAGGTGAAATCGCCGAAACCATTTTACTTCCGGGAGATCCATTACGCGCCAAATGGATTGCAGAAACATTTTTTGAAGATCCGGTCTGTTTTAATAAAGTCCGGAATATGTTTGGCTATACAGGAACCTATAAAGGCAAACGGGTTTCGACCATGGGAACCGGTATGGGAGTTCCTTCGGTATCCATCTATGCTCATGAACTCATTGCCGAATATGGCGTTAAGAATTTGATCCGTGTAGGAAGCGCGGGATCTTATCAGAAACATGTCAAGATAAGAGATGTCGTTCTGGCCATGTCGGCCTCTTCAAATTCCGGGATTAACGAATTGCGTTTTGGCGGTGCCGATTATGCACCAACGGCCAGTTATGAATTGTTTATCAAAGCAGTAGAGGCAGCGAAAGCAAAAAACATTGAAATTAAAGCGGGAAACATATTTTCGAGTGACATATTTTATGCCGACGACTTTGAATCCTACAAAAAGTGGTCGAAGTTTGGAGTACTTTGCGTTGAGATGGAAGCGGCAGGTTTATATACCGTTGCAGCAAGCCATAACGTAAATGCCCTGGCCATTCTCACTATTTCAGATTCCCTGGTCACCGGTGAAAGAACCACCAGCAAAGAGCGGGAATCAACCTTTAACAGTATGATAGAGATCGCCCTGGAGCTCGCTTAAGTGTTTAAGCGCCATAAGGGATCCAGATATTTTTGATCTGGCTGGCATACTTTAAAAATTCTTCGCCTTCACCCTGCTCTCTGTCCATCCAATCTCTGTATTTACCATAGTTCACCCAGGTGCGTTTCATATTATCGGCCGATAAGAATTCCATGTCCTTGCAACCTTCTTTGCTTCCGAAATACCAGATAGCATCAACGTCATCATGTTTCGCCAGCACTTGCGCCAGTTCATCTTTTGGTCCGGTAATGATATTCACTGTACCTCCGGGTACGTCTGAAGTTTCAAGGATCTGATAAAAATCGGTGGCAGAAAATGGAAACTTTTCCGATGGAATGACCACCACATTATTTCCCATTGTTATTGCCGGAATAACCGTTGAAATAAATCCAAGCAGTGGCGATTCGTCCGGGCAAATTACACCCATGACGCCAAGTGCTTCCGGCATGGCCAGTGTTACATTCCTATGGATGGTATGATGAACCCTTCCATCATATTTATCGGCTAAAGCGGCGTAAGTATATATTCGTTTGATGGATTCATCAACTTCATTTAAAGCGTCAGCCTTTTTCTGATTGGTCATTTGAACAAGCCTTATGGCGAACTCTTCTCGCCTTATAGCCAGGTTTTCTGCTAAATAATAAAGTACCTGTGCCCGTGCATGGCCGGAACGATTCTCCCAATTATTGCAAGAATGCGCTGCTTCAACAGCATTTCGAATATCCTTTCGGTTTCCTTTTGAAACTTCTCCCACATAGTTCCCGGTCGTGCTATTAATAACCATACTATAGCCGCCATCAGGACGTGCCTGCTTTCCGCCGATGTACATTTTCGTCGTTCGGTCAATTCCTGCAGATGCCTTTAATTCACCATTGGTTGGCTTTGAGGTATTTATAGAACGTGCCGGTGGCTCATTTGTAAATTTATCATTGATCTTTGGCTTGAGATATTCAGTCAGACCTTCCAACCCTCCTTCTCGTCCGAAGCCAGACTCGCGATAACCACCAAAGCCTGAGGCTGCATCAAAAACATTAGTGCAATTGATCCATGCGGTACCTGCCTTTATCTGTGGTGCGATGTCCAGTGCCAGGTTTATATTCTCGGTCCATATGCTACAGGCCAAACCATAGCGTGTATTGTTTGCTAATTTAACGGCTTCCTTATGCGTTCTAAACGTCATCGCCACCAAAACCGGTCCGAAGATCTCTTCCTGAGCGATTGTCGCCGAAGGAGATACATCGGTAAATAGGGTTGGCGGATAAAAATAACCGTCCTTCGGACAACTCCATGACGGTTGCCATAATGTACTGCCTTCATCAACGCCCAGCTTCACAAGGCTTTTTATAGTCTTTAGCTGAACCTCATCAACAATAGCACCTATATCAATGCCTTTATCCAAGGCATTCCCGATGCGAAGGGTCTCCATTCTGGCCCTGATCTTTTTATAGAGTTTGTCGGCTATGCCTTCCTGGACCAATAAACGCGATCCAGCGCAACACACCTGACCCTGATTGAACCAAATGGCATCGACAACACCTTCAACGACGCTGTCGAGATCGGCATCTTCAAATACAATGAAGGGTGATTTCCCACCGAGTTCCAGAGATAATTTTTTTCCGGTTCCGGCTGTTGCCCTTCGGATTATTTTTCCGACTTCCGTTGAACCTGTGAATGCAATTTTATTCACGTCTTTGTGATCAACCAAAGCTGCCCCGGTTTTTCCATGTCCGGTAATGATGTTCACCACACCGTCCGGCAAGCCGATCTGCTGACATATTTCAGCGAACAACAAAGCTGTTAAAGAGGTAAATTCAGCAGGTTTTAAAACGATTGTATTTCCCATGGCGATTGCGGGAGCGATCTTCCAGGCCAACATCATCAATGGAAAATTCCAAGGGATGATCTGTCCTATCACGCCCACTTCCTTATACTCTTTTAGGGTCGTGTCTTTTAATTGCGCCCAGCCCGCATGATGGTAGAAATGTCGTGCTACTATGGGAATATCAATATCACGGGTTTCCCGAATGGATTTTCCATTGTCCATGGATTCCAATACAGCGAACAAACGTGAGTGTTTTTGAATTTGCCGCGCTAACGCATAGAGGTAACGCGCTCGTTGATGTGCCCCGATTTTGACCCATCCAGGCAATGCTTTTTTTGCGGCTGCCACCGCTTTATTAACGTCGGTTTCATTGGCTTCGGAGATTTTAGCCAGATGTTCTTTGGTCGACGGATTTATACTATCGAAATATTCGGCGGAAGATGGTGCAACCCATTTTCCATTAATAAAAAGTTTGAATTTCCGTTTATGATCGTCCAGAAATTGAATTGCTTCACCTGCATTTTCGGGAGCAGGACCATAGGTCATCGTTTCAAATATTTCTTTTATTTCCATGTCTTTCATCTTAAAAAAATTATGCCATTGGGTGTCTAAATGATGCTGAATATCGTCCTGTAACGAAATGTTCCAGTTGTCGTTCTATATCGCCTAATAAGCTACTGGCTCCAAAACGGAATAAATGTGGATCGAGCCAATCGTCGCCTAGTTCTTCTTTGATCATAATGAGCCAGTTGATGGCCTGCTTTGCTTTACCTATGCCTCCTGCAGGTTTGAAACCTACTTTATAACCTGTGAGTTCGTAATAGTCCCGAATCGCCCTGATCATGACCAGGCTCACCGGTAAAGTAGCATTAACAGGTTCTTTACCTGTACTGGTTTTTATAAAATCTGAGCCGGCCATCATACTTACCCAACTGGCCTTGGCCACTTTGGTGTAAGTGGGTATTTCACCAGTAGCCAAAATGGTTTTCATATGGGCATCACCACAGGCTTTTCTGCACGCCTTTACCTCATCATATAAGCCTTTCCAATCTCCAGTCAGCACTAAATTCCTGCTTACCACAATATCGATCTCTTTAGCACCTGCCGCTACCGACAATTCAATTTGTTTGATCTTTTCTTTCAACGGAATATTACCGGCTGGAAATCCGGTTGATACCGCCGCAATTGGAATTGAACTTCCTTTTAACCCTTTAACAGCGTCGGCAATAAAATTATGATAGACACAAACTGCACCCACCTGAAGCTTAGCATCTTCCATGCCCATGGCCTCCAGTAAATCCATACGCACAGGCGATTTCGCCTTTGCACAAAGCCGCAGTACGTTACTTTGGGTATCATCTCCGGCAAGCGTTGTCAGATCGATACAGGTCACGGCCTTAAGCAACCAGGCAGCCTGCCATTGCTTCTTAATAGATC
>JABDLW010000221.1 GCA_013001805.1 Saprospiraceae bacterium
GTTATCTATGCTGCATCATGGTTCAGGCTCCAGATTGCTCTCCAGTGAAACCTGGAGCAAAGTTGAACCGTTGATTGGTTTCAATCGAAAATGATCTCTGACCATGGCCCTTCCTTTTCTAAACACAGCCCAATATTGGCCCGGTAGCAAATTTCCTATGTCGACAGTATGATAAGTGATGTCGGCATCTTGTACAGCGATTGGGATTTGCTGTACAATATCTCCCCGCTCGGTCATGACGATTAGATCGCCGAAGCCACCTTCCGGAACCCTTGCCAGCTGGATAGTGAATTTCCCTGCCAGGTCACTGGGTAAAACTTTGATTCCCCAGCCTTCCGGGTTATATTCCACCAGATGATCACCTTCACCTATGGCTTGACCGGGTGTGCACATCTCGATAATCAACTCAGCACTGAGACCACTCTCCCGGCTGGCAATATCAATTGTTTTTTTACTATTTGTCTTCAAGTGAAAGTCTAAAAATCCGTTCTTGAGATGACCTCTGACGTATTGAGTTACATCAAATAGGACAAATGGTAAATTTGTAATTGACTGACGATCAATCAACTCATGTGCGGTAGGTTGATTTTGCCAAGTGGTATTATGTTCGCTCACCTGGGTCGAGACCCCGGATAACTCGATCTCATGTCCCTCTTTTTTAGACACTGTATAAATTTTAAGGTATGAAGCACTCATATAGGCTGCATCAAGGTCATGTACTTCATAGGATAAATATGAAATCATGCATTTCTTGGCGGGCAATCCACGTAATTTCATGGTGGGATGATCTCCAAAACACAACGTATCACGATCTTTAGCGACATAAGTGTCACTCACCGGACTTTGCACAAAAATAGTACGAAAGCATTCCAGATCGCTCTTTCCAGCTTCTCGATGAGGACTAGCCTGTGCCAATGCTTGAGCATTAGCATTAATATGTAAAGCGTTGATTAAAAAGAATATGTACAACGGGTTCACTTTCATAGCATCCAATTTGGGTCTAAAATGTGCGACCTCCTTGTAGCTTATGACCTGACAATACAGGATCTTCGCTATTGCAAAATAGCCTGAAAAATGAGTGTGACGTAGGTGGTTTCTAGCGGTTTATCCAGCACAAAATACAAGTATATGACTAAAAAATTCAACTTTAAGGTGTTAAAGTCCATAACCTGCCATCTTCAGAGAAAATATTACTTTGCTGGATAAGCTGGCCCCATGATGAAAGCTCTACAATATCATTCTAAAGAAAAACCGTTGATTCTGGACGATCTGCCAGATCCTCCCACTTCATCTGATCGAATCCTTTATGAGGTGCTCGCCTCGGCTTTAAATCACCGGGATGTCTGGATTTGTCAAGGCCTGTATCCTGGCATTCAGCCCAAAGTGACGTTGGGCTCAGATGGAGTTGTTAAGCATAATGGTCAGCATTACATGATAAATCCGGGTCTTGATTGGGGTTCTGATCCCCATCTTCCCTCTGACTCCTACACGATACTGGGGATGCCGGCTGACGGTACATTTGCTGAAAAAATCGCACTGTCGCAGGAGCAACTATTTCAGACTCCCGGCCACTTGTCGGTATTTGAAGCCGCAGCCTTACCCCTCGCCGGATTAACCGCCTATCGATTACTTTTTATCCGGTGTCAATTGCAGGCATCAGATCGGGTCTGTGTCACCGGTATTGGTGGTGGAGTTGCTTTGACTGCGCTTCAATTCGCAGTGGCAACAGGATGCGAGGTTTGGGTAACCTCAAGTAGTATAAATAAAATCAAGAAAGCTGTAACACTTGGTGCTGCCGGTGGCCAATTGTATACGGAAGATCAATGGCATAAGAAATTGCTTAAGGATAGTGGAGGGTTTGATGTTATTATTGACAGTGCCGCCGGAGATGGATTTTCCCACCTCATAGCCATGGCAAATAAAGGAGCACGCATTGGAATATATGGGGGATCAAAGGGGAATATTTCCAATTTAAGTCCGCAAAGAATTTTTTGGAAGCATTTGACCATTTTTGGAAGCAGCATGGGCAATGCTTCTGATTTCAGGAATATGGTAGACTTTGTTGACCAAAATCGGATTGTACCGGTGGTAGATTCGATTTTCAAACTATCCGATTTCGAAACAGCTTTTCAGAGAATGCGCATGGGAGAACAATTTGGCAAGATTGTTTTTGACCATAAAAAATAGTACGGACGGGAAGTACCGGTTAATAATTTTCCACCTGAAACTTTGGCAGGACCATGTACACTGTGTGAAATATGTTTTTTGTCGCCGGTACTGCGGCAAATGTAAAAGGCAGAGTGGGGAAAGATTTGATGCTAGAGGAAGGCTACGAAGCCGCCAGGTTGTCTGGCATTCAGTCCTGCCGTTTAATGTTACTGTTGAGATCGAGGTCACCCTTGAGTTGGAAGAGGATGATTGAAATGGTTTTGATACGGTAGAATCACTTATTTGCATCTCCTGTAGTTCGCGTGTAATTTGAGTAGTAAATTATTCCTTTGCTTAAGACATTTTTGGTCTGCCTGGAAGGAGTTTTGGTTTTTCAGACGAGGATTGGGATAATATTTACTATTTTTAAAAGGATCTCACCAGATGATCAATGCGAACGCCATTTTCACTATTATTTTTATTTGTGCTGGTCAATTTTATGGCCGGGCAAATAAACAGTGCTAAGGTATTGCATTCCTATGCATCGGATTTACCTAAAAGTCAGATTTACGACATCATTCAAGACCATGACGGATTTGTCTGGATAGGTACACGTGATGGTCTTTTGCGATCCGATGGGTTACAATTAATTCAATTTAATGCTGAAGATGGATTAGGGTTTAATTATTGTGCTGATTTTGTCATTGATGAAAAAGAGCAGCTTTGGATTGCATCCCGGGCTGATTATAAAGGGGTCTCTAAACTCAACTTAAAGACCCATCAAATGACTCACTTTCCCTTTCTATCTCAGGATAGTCTCGATAATTTAGGCAAAGGCATCACGGCGATTTCAATCGCAAAGAATCAAAACCTGTTGTTTTTATCGGCAGATTACCAGCTTTTTGAATATGACGGAACTGTATTTATAAATCACACCTTGCAAGATTTAATAGAGCCGGAGAGTAGGGTTGTACAGATTGCGGATTTTCTCGCTGACCCAGTGGATGCTGATGCCTGTTGGATCGCTAATCACAATGGATTAATTTATTATGACAGAATGCGGAGTAGAGTCACTTATCCATTTACCAACAATCAAACGGAAATTAATGACATCTTTTATCATGCTGAGCTGGGCCCTTACCTATGGGTGGGCCTTTCGGGAAGCGGTGGCCTGTTGCAACTTGATCTGAGAGATCATAAGGTGCATACCCTGTAT
>JABDLW010000205.1 GCA_013001805.1 Saprospiraceae bacterium
GCATTATTCCCAATTACCAGATTGCGCTTACACTTTCCCGGATACCAACATAATAAATAAGCTTCTTTCTCACTGCGGAAATTTCTGTTTTTTACATCTTCCCGGTAGCGCTGTGCGGCACCTTTTATTTGATCGTAGAGATCTACATATACCCGTAAGAATCGTGGTTTAAACTCCTGAGTGATACCCAGCATATCGTGTGTCACCAAAACCTGACCATCAACGTGAGGACCGGCACCAATTCCAATAATCGGAATGGACACAGACTCGGCCACTTCCCTTGCCAGCTCACGCGGTATTTTTTCCAGCACAATAGCAAAACAACCAATGGATTCAAGTAATTTGGCATCACGACGCAGTTGATCCGCTTCTTCATCCTCTTTAGCCCTTACAACATAGGTGCCAAACTTGTAGATCGATTGGGGGGTTAAACCCAGGTGACCCATTACCGGAACACCAGCTTTGAGGATACGTTTAATTGAATTTTCAATGGCTTTGCCACCTTCCAGTTTCACTGCATGAGCTCCAGCCTCTTTCATAATCCGGATGGCTGATGCCAGGGCCTTGCGGCTATTACCCTGATAAGTACCGAAGGGTAAGTCAACTACCACTAAAGCCCTGTTTATTGCCCGGATAACACTACTGGCATGATAGATCATCTGGTCTAAAGTAATCGGTAGGGTCGTTTCGTGACCAGCCATCACGTTCGATGCTGAATCTCCCACCAACAGGACATCAATTCCTGCTTCATCCAGAATCTTGGCCATAGAATAGTCATATGCTGTCAACATGCTAATGCGCTCACCCTGAACTTTCATACTCCTGAGCGTATGCACTGTGACTCTCTTTATATTCTTGTTGACTGACATAGGAATGTGGTAAAATGGCGGAAGTTAAGAAAACACTCTTTATTACTTATCTGCCGCAGGTAAAAATATCAGACTATCCTCCAATTCATACAATAAGGTCACGACCAACTTCTTACGATTTCAGCCCGATTTTTTCGTATTCCAACCAGTGCAATTCAAAGAAGAGAACATCGGAGTGGTAATAGTGGGCAATTCTTTGAAACTTTAATCCGCATTTTTCTAATACACGCCGGGAAGCTATATTTTCGACCCGGGTTATTCCGCAAATCACCGATAATTCTTTTTCGGTGAATCCATAATGCAGCAGGCTGCGGCACAATTCTGTGGCATAACCATGTCCCCAATGCTGCTGGGTCAATCGATAACCTACCTCAATGTTTTCCGTACCGTCCAAATCTTTCAAACATGCCCAACCAATACGGTCTCCTGTCTCCAATATACATGCCATCCAGACCCCCAACCCGGGATGAGATTCGTAGTCCTTAAGAATTTTCAAGAGTCGTTTAGATACCTCTTCCCGGCTGCTGACGGGCCCAATATGGCGCATTACCTCCGGATCCTGGTGCAAGCGGGTGAGAAATGCTAGGTCGCTCAGAACTAACCTTCGCAGATATAGACGCTCCGTGCTTAAAATTCTACTGAAGTGGCTCATTATCTATCACTTATCCATTGATTACCTGCCTTTTTGTCATGCCGATATACCCGCTGAACTTGCGAGACACAGCAATAATGTCAAATAAACTGACTAAATGTTACAAAATCGCTGTTGGCACTCAAATTGAGTTTCTTTAGACAGAACTTGAAGTTAAAAATGATTAAAATAGAATAAATGGGAAAAATAATTGGAATAGACTTAGGAACAACGAACTCCTGTGTGGCCGTGATGGAGGGAAATGAGCCAGTGGTCATACCGAATGATGAAGGAAGGCGCACGACGCCCTCTGTGGTTGCATTTATGGATAATGGTGAGCGAAAAATTGGTGATCCTGCGAAAAGGCAAGCGATTACCAATCCGGTGCGTACCATTTTCTCCATCAAAAGATTTATGGGATCTCGCTTTTCCGAAAGTAAAAAAGAAGTGGAACGTGTGCCATTTAAAGTGACACAGGGTGATAACGATACCGTGCGCGTAGATATTGAAGGTAGGCCTTATACACCTCAGGAAATTTCGGCTATGATCTTGCAAAAGATGAAAAAAGTGGCAGAAGATTATCTGGGGACTGAAGTCTCAGAAGCTGTGGTGACAGTACCGGCTTATTTTAATGATTCACAGCGCCAGGCAACGAAGGAAGCAGGTGAAATAGCCGGCCTGACGATCAAACGGATCATTAACGAACCGACTGCCGCTGCATTGGCTTACGGCCTTGATAAAAAAGGAGCAGATTCGACCATTGCGGTATTTGACCTTGGTGGAGGGACTTTCGATATTTCGATTCTAGAGCTTGGAGAGGGAGTGTTTGAGGTAAAATCTACGAATGGTGACACGCATTTGGGTGGGGATGATTTCGACCAGGTTTTGATTGACTTTTTAGCCGATGCGTTTAAAAGTCAGGAAAACATTGATCTGAGAAAAGATCCCATGGCTCTGCAAAGACTAAAAGATGCGGCTGAAAAGGCAAAAATCGAGCTCTCTGCCTCGACAGAGACTGAAATAAATCTGCCTTACATTACCGCTGTCGACGGTGTGCCCAAACACCTGGTTCAGAAAATTTCACGGGCAAAATTTGAACAACTTGCTGATGATTTGATTGCACGGACCCTGAAACCCTGTGAAGAAGCCCTGAAGGATTCAGGTTTGTCCAAATCAGATATCGATGAGGTGATCCTGGTTGGAGGTTCCACGCGAATTCCCCGGATCCAGCAGGCAGTAGAGGATTTCTTTGGTAAAAAACCTAACCGCAGTGTAAATCCGGATGAGGTCGTAGCTGTTGGAGCTGCAATCCAGGGAGGAGTTTTGAGCGGTGATGTTCAGGATGTACTGCTGCTCGATGTCACCCCATTATCTCTCGGAATCGAGACTATGGGCAGCGTTTTTGATGTAGTTATTGAAGCTAATTCAACGATTCCGACTAAAAAATCGAAAGTGTACTCAACGGCTGCGGATAATCAGCCGAGTGTAGAAATTCATATTTTACAAGGAGAACGCCCTCTGGCACGGGATAATCGTACGGTCGGCCGTTTCATATTGGATGGTATCCCTCCTTCACCACGGGGTGTACCTCAGATCGAAGTCACTTTTGACATCGATGCCAATGGTATATTGAATGTGCATGCCAAGGATAAAGGCACCGGAAAAGAACAAAAGATCAGAATCGAAGCTTCTACCGGACTGTCAAAAGAGGAAGTAGAACGTATGAAAAATGAGGCTGCAGCAAATTCTGAGGCCGATAAGGCAGCACGGGAAAAGGTTGATAAGATCAATGCAGCTGATACCCTGGTTTTCCAGACCGAAAAGCAACTTGCTGAATTTGGAGAAAAAATACCTGCGGAGAAAAAAACGGCGATAGAAAATGCCGTTGCTGCTTTGAAAGAAGCGCACAAGAAGGAGGATCTGGATGGAATTGACGCCACCACCAAAACGCTAAATGAAGCGTGGGCTGCGGCTAGCCAGGATATTTATCAGGCACAGCAGACTGCCGATGGAGGTCCCGGTGCATCATCGACTGCAGAAGATACCTCTTCCAGCGACACTTCAGAAGCAGAGGATGTTACTGATGTTGAATTTGAAGAAGTGGATGATAAAAAATAATTAAAAATTATTTTCTTTCTAAGTAAAATCAAAAGGCCCACAATTTGTGGGCCTTTTTTTTTGCTGTTGAAAATCAGAATTCTAATAAATCCTTCATCCCAAAACACCCTTTTTTATTTACTAACCATTCAGCTGCAATTACTGCACCGGTGGCAAAACCCTGTCGGGTATGTGCTGTATGCTTTATTTCGATGTCATCTATTGCGCATTTGTACGAAATAGTGTGTGTGCCGGGAACATCATCGATTCGCTTACTTATGATTCCAATCGAACTCTCCTCTACGGTCTCCCTATTCACCCAATTATTTTTTCTTGATACCTCAGCAATAATCCCCTCGGCTAAGGTGATGGCCGTACCACTTGGTGCATCCAGCTTTTGGGTGTGATGGATTTCCTCCATTTCAATATTGTATTCGGTGAAATTATTCATCAGTTTTGCCAACTGCCGGTTTATCTCAAAAAAAATATTCACACCAATACTATAATTTGATGCATAGAAAAATGAGCCCCGATGCTCATTGCATAAATATTTAATTTCCTCGAATTTATCCAGCCAGCCGGTCGTACCTGAGATAACGGGGATGGATTTTTTGATACACGCACTAATGTTTGCAAAGGCCGCCTCCGGACGCGTAAATTCAATGGCGACATCTATTTTCCCATTATCCAGATCGTCGAGATTATGTTCCTGGTCAACATCAATGATCATATCTATTGAGTGTCCCCTCAATTCAGCTATTTGCCTGATCGTTTTTCCCATCTTTCCGTAGCCAATCAAGGCAATGCGTAATCCAGTCATTCTTCTGTCATTTTAAGATGTGCAATATCGAGATAATCAGCGAATAAACTAATTTCGAACGCACTTAGCAAGACAAATGCCTGTTGTATGTTGCAAAATGATTTATTGTTACGCACTTTGCGGGGGGAGCGCACAGAAAGGCCGCCGGTTTGGTTGATGCGCCAGGCGGGGAGGATTTTGCCCGAATATCGTAAGATTCGTAGTGAAGTATCCGGTTTTAAAGAATTGGTTTCCTCACCCCAATTAGCTGCAGAAGTCACAATCCAACCCGTTGATATACTTGATGTTGATGCCGCCATTATTTTTTCGGATATCCTGGTGATACCTGAAGCAATGGGACTGGATTATGAGTTGGTGGAAAAAGTAGGACCAAGATTTCCCAGAACCATCAAATCAAAGCAGGATGTCAGCGCACTTATAACCGGAACAGCCGCCGCCGAGCAGCTTGACTACGTATACCAGGCGGTAAGTTTGACAAAAAAGGAGCTGAAAGACCGGGTACCATTAATTGGTTTTGCTGGCGCACCTTTCACTTTACTGGCATATATGGTCGAAGGAAAGGGAAGCAAAACATTCTCCACTGCCCGGAGACTACTCTATAGCGATCCGCAGCTGGCTCATACGCTATTGCAAAAAATCACCGAGACAGTGATCAGTTATCTTAAGCAAAAGGTCAGGGCAGGAGTAAATGTGCTGCAATTATTCGATAGCTGGTCAGGCGTACTCGATCGTAAGCTTTATAGTGAATTTGGTCTCCGATACATACGACAAATTGTGGAGTCAGTTGATGATGTCCCGATGATTGTCTTTGCCAAAGGAGCATGGTTTGCGCAGGCAGATTTCATCGACCTCAAATGCGCTTTGGGTATTGACTGGCAAACGGCACCGGCAAATGCCAGGAAGATCTTTGGCACTGATCGTGTGTTGCAAGGGAATTTGGATCCGGCCTGCTTGCTGGGTGACAGGGAGAGAGTCTCTTCGGATACCCGCATGATGCTCGAGCAATTTGGGCCTCATCACATTGCTAATCTCGGACACGGGGTGTATCCTATGACTCCCCTAGAAAATGTGCACGCATTTATTGCCGCGGTCAAATCATACCGTTATTGATCCCTTCCAAGCTCATGAGCATGAGACCTTGACAAAAAGACTGATGCCATTTCATAGAGTGGATCGACTAAAAGAGCAATCAGAATGCATCACTTTTCTTAATATATGATATTGCAGTCTATATAACTACAGACGGACCTCTTAAATAATTGATTATGAGCAATATATGTTCAGGTTTTGGTGCGACCTGGACCTGGCAGGTAAGAGTCGCGCGTTAATTTAATTTGTGGGTCATGGCATTTTGACTAAATTTGTTTGCTTCCTCCAGGGAAGTTAAAACCTCGAAAAGAAACCTTATGGGTTGGTTTAAAAGACTAAAGGAGGGCATCCAGACTGCAACTAAACATAAAAAGGAGGTGCCTGATGGACTATGGTTTAAATGCGACAACTGCAAAGAAACCAGCACCATGAAGGAGTTAAAGGAGAACTTTCTACTTTGCCCCAAATGTCAATATCACACTCGCATTGGATCTCACGATTACTTCGATATTATCTTTGGTGAAGAAGGTTATGAAGAGCTTTTTCATTCATTAAAGTCCTACGATTTTCTTGATTTTACTGACCTTAAACCTTACAAGCAAAGACTGGAAGAAGCCTATGAAAAGAACCTGGTGTCAGAAGCTATCACAGTCAGCCATGGTAAGATCGAAGGTATGGGACTAGTGGTAGCCGCCATGGATTTCAGTTTCATCGGCGGGTCCATGGGGTCCGTAGTAGGTGAGAAAATTACTCGTGCCATCGAATATTGTCTGAAGCATCGAGTGGCCCTCTTAATCATTTCGAAGTCTGGCGGGGCTCGAATGCAGGAATCTGCCTTTTCTCTAATGCAATTGGCTAAGACATCAGCCATGCTGACAAAATTATCCAAAGCAAGACTGCCATTTTTTTCATTGATGACCGATCCAACTACCGGTGGCGTTACCGCCTCTTTTTCTATGCTGGGTGATCTCAATTTTGCCGAACCTAAAGCACTGATTGGTTTTGCCGGACCTCGCGTCATAAAAGAGACCATCAAAAAAGACCTTCCGGAAGGTTTTCAGACCTCCGAGTTTCTCATGGAACACGGTTTTCTGGATTTTATAGTATCACGAGATCAGTTGCGTGGACGGCTTTATGAGTTGTTGGAATTCTTCAGTACGGGCAAGGCGAAACCGAGGTCATCCCGTAAGAAGAAAACGGAAAGTCAACCCGCTGAATAAGCCAGAATACCGCTCCCCCGAACCAGAGTAGATGGCCTTAATTATCTTCCTTTATCTCACTACTGCTCGAGGAGGTTAATCAACTTCTTAAAGGATTTTCCCACCGGTATATTCTTATGATTAATTTCAACAAACTCTTTAGTAAATGCCCCCAAATGATCTCGATTAATAATGTATGATCGATGTACTTGAAGAAATCGATCGTCTAATTTTTGCAGGATACCTGACATGGTACCATAGATGATAAGTGTCTCTTCGCTCAATTTGACTTTTATATAATTGCTCATACCCTCGATATACTGTATTTCCGAAAAAAATACTTTCACACACTTTCGATTATAGTTCAGGAAAATGTATTTGCGTTCATTTACTTGTCTGGCAGGACTTCTTAATTTTTGAATTGATCTGAACCGGTTTAAGGAGCGAATAAAACGCTCAATCGAAATGGGTTTAAGTAAGTAGTCCAATACTTCCAGCTCATAACTTTCCAACGCAAACTCACGATGAGCTGTAGTTACAATTACATCCGGTCTTTGTTTTAGTGTACGCAAAAAGTTAAGCCCCTTTAATTGGGGCATTTCTATATCGAGAAACATGAGATCAACTGCGTGGGAGATCAGGATCGTCCGGGCCTCGAACGCATTTTTGCATTTTGCCAGAACCTGATAATTGGAAAAGTGGGTCAGGTATGACTCAATAATTCGTTGAGCTACTGGCTCATCGTCTACGATGATGCATTGGATTTTATTCATTTAGGTGTAGTTTCAAATGTACCGTAAATTGGTTTTGGTTGGTTGTCGCATTCAATTCATGACGTTCATCGTATAGAATCTCAAGTCTGCGTCGCAGATTTTTTAGCCCAATTCCATAACCGGCATTAGCTCGTGTGATCTCTTCGGGAATGGTGTTGATGACCTTGAACTCCATCATGTTAGATGATAAATTCATACTTAGTCGAATCCTGGCGGTTCCGGTTTCTTCTTTGACTCCATGTTTAAAAACATTTTCTATCAGGGGTAGTAGCAGGAAAGCAGGTACTTTTATATCTTCAGAAATTTCCTCCGGAAATGACTTTTCCAGTTGAACCCGTTCCCCATATCTGGCCAACTCAAGTTCGATGTAATCATTTACTAAACTAATTTCTTTTTTAAGACTACTTTCGCTTTGTTGGTTTTCATACAAAGAGTAACTTAAAAAATCAGACAACTTCAGGATGAGCCCCGGAACCTTTGGTGATTTTTCTCTCGCTAAGCCATAGAGGTTATTTAATGTATTAAAGAGAAAATGAGGATTTAGTTGAGACCTCAGGTATTTTAATTCAGCATCCAATTTTTCCTTCTGAAGTCTTTGTGATTTGTTTTTTTGCAAGTTCCAGTCAAGATAGATTCGGATACCCGTTGAGAATGCAACAGGAGCGGCAATAATCACCAGGCTTTGGAATATTCGGATTAAATCCCATGGATTGGGTGTGGAAGACTGCCACTGCGGGAAAAAATTTGGTACCGCCCAGTAGATCGCGAAGATTCGTTGAGCAAAAGCCAATAGAAATAAGATCAGAGCCAGGCTCAGGAGATATGGTAACACTCTGTTTTTATATAAAATGCGTGGAATCAATACAAACCAATTGAGATATACCGCAATGACCCGAACCGGCAGGAATAATATTTCATATAAAAAAGCATCTGCAAAACTATGGGAATAACCAAACTCTGACAGGGCATAGGTAAACATTATGATTACCCAGAATGCCAGGTGGCCCATAACCTCCTGATGCCATCTTTTCATACTATTAAATCTAAGTTTTCACTGACAAAGAAGAGATCTAATTATGCCAGCGCGTAGTTTGTCATGATAAACACACTGAATAATTAGATACAGGGATTTACCACTTCTACATAGTTATTTCGTCTGCTGGCATAATATTCCATTTTTTGTTCACGCAATTATTGTACTTTCTGTTTTTACTCGATTTGGTTTCCCGTGACTGTAGTCTTAAAATTCCCTGCCACGCTCCAACGATGCTGCTATGACCGGAAAAAATTGGCTCTTCTTAAAATGGGTGCTCGCTATTTTAGTTGGTGAAATAGCGTTGGTGTTCTTTACCACAATAGCTCAGGAGGTTCTATACAACGGGATCAGTTATCGCACTAGTTCCACCTTTGAATTGATAGGAGGTGGAGCGGCTACTTTTATTGCTTCAGTTTTGGCTGGATTTGTAGCTTCCCTGGTACTGTCCGGTAAAAAACTGATTCCCCTAGTTATTTCAATTTTAATCGCTGCGGAGACCACGGCTCTGGTGGTTTTAAATAAAACGTCTGATCCGTTATGGTTTGATTTTCTTGCCGGAGGTACATTAATCTTAGGCGTTTGGCTTGGCTATTTGTGGGGAACCCGCAGGCGATCTTTTTAATTATCACGGACTTATTATTGACTACTACCCAAACACACGATAGAGGGCAGGAATCCTCATAAACTTTTTCTACATTTAAAGACCATCACTCAAATCTACGTCAGATAAAGTTTTATGCTCGATCAAAATGAGGAAACGCCGCAAAAATTGTCAGGCCAAATACCCCGGCGGGAGGCGCTGAAAAGAACCGCATTGTTAGGTTTTGCCACGGCCGTGATGCCTACCAATCATCTTACCTTTGACAAACAAAGAGAAGGAAATCCTATTGTGGAGGAAAATGCCAAAGAAGGTACAAGTGATTGGCAACTGACCCGGGTGCGGGCTGACGAATCCGGTCACAGAATGCCCTGGATTGAGGGATACTGCTCCGCTCAAAGTGTGAAAGCAGGAGAGTCGATCGACATCATGGTATCAACCAATCCGGCTAGTACCTTCGAAATCGAGATCTTCCGGACGGGATATTACGGGGGTAAAGGCGCCCGGCTCATGCAAAAAATGGGCCCCTTCCGTGGGAAAATTCAGCCAACGCCAGCATCGGGTACAAAAAATCTACATGCATGCCGTTGGGATACTACAACTCGACTTACGATCCCGGAAGATTGGATAAGTGGAGTTTATTTAGGACGGCTGACTACCATTCCGGATTCCGAGAGTGAGCCCTATTGGCAGAGCTACATAATTTTTATAGTAAAAGACGACCGGCCGGCTGATGTCTTGTTTCAGTGTTCTGATAATACCTGGCAAGCCTATAATCGGTGGCCCAATAATTACTCGCTTTATACGCATCCTCAAGGTATTCAGGGACCATGGGCCGAGGTAAGTTTTGACCGGCCATACGGACGGCAATCGCAGTTTAATGAAATCGTAAATGATCCTCTTTCTTTTGGTTCCGGTGAATTTTTATCCTTTGAACAACCGTTGTCCTTTTTTTTGGAACAACATGGCTACAACATTACTTATTGCAGTAATTCGGATATGTTGACGCCAGCACGAGGCTTAAATTGTAAGGTATTTATCAGTGTCGGACATGACGAATACTGGGATCTCAGACAATTTCACAGTGTGACAAAGTTGCGCGATGCCGGTGTTACTTTACTGTTTCTATCTGGAAACAGTGTGTGTTGGGTGAGCCCATTTCGCTCTTCACAGCTTGGCACTGCCAACCGCATCTTATTCAGAGGGGGTCCTTATGGGGCCAATTTAGCACATGCGGCAGGGCGCGAGAAGGAACATGGGCCCTTTCCGGAAAGAGGACCGGATGAAGGAGCTCTCATGGGAGTACGAAACGTGGAACCCGTGAATGGGGGAGGTGATTGGATTATTACCAATGATGAACATTGGATCTTTAATGGTACCGGTGTGAGAAATGGCGATCGAATTCCCGGCCTCGTAGGTTGGGAATATCATGGTGATCCGGCGGATATTCCTGGCTTGCAGATAGTTGCTGAAGGTTATGCCTGGGTAGGAGGGGATGTCCGGCAAAGCTGGTCTGCCATTGTCTATCCTGGTCCCAGGGGTAATTTTGTATTTAATGCATCGACGATTTTTTGGTGCCAGGGCCTTAGTATGCCGCCCGGACATACCTTACCCTGGTCACATTGGAGCCGTCCCCATGGACCAGATATCCGTGTACAGAAAATAACTCACAATTTACTTCAGCGGGCAATTAATCCCTAAATCACCCAATCTACCACATGCATCGTTTATTCGTCACATTGAGTTTTTTGCCGTTCCTCTACGGCATGATCTTGCTTTCGTGTGCCCGCACTGAAGATGAAAAGAGCTATCCGCTCAACGTGCCAGCCGGGTTTGAGATCAGTCAGGCTGTCTCTACCGATCTGATTGCCTACCCCATGTTTGCCTCATTTGACGATAAAGGCCGGCTTTTTGTTTTTGAAGCTACTGAGGTCAATAACATGGGAACAGAGACCATGGCGACAGATCCAAGTTATCGGATCCGCAGACTGGAAGATTCTGATGGTGATGGCCAATTTGACATCAGTGTCATTTATGCCGACCAACTACCATTTCCCATGGGTGGTACTTACATCGACGGCAGTTTATATGTGGCTGCATCACCGGATCTGCTTAGGTTGACTGATCTGGATGGAGATGGCATTGC
>JABDLW010000139.1 GCA_013001805.1 Saprospiraceae bacterium
GATGCTGCTATCAATCCGGGTAATTCCGGTGGTCCACTATTAGACTCTCAGGGACGGCTCATCGGGATCAATACGGCCATATATAGTCCGTCCGGGGCATACGCTGGTATAGGATTTTCGATTCCGGTCGATCAGGTAAACTGGGTAGTTCCGGATCTGATAAAGTATGGCCGGGCACGCCGGCCGACATTAGGTGTCAATCTTTTCAATCAAAATCTGGTCACGCGATCGGGGATTGAAGGAGCCGTTATAAGTGATGTCCTACCAGGGAGTGCAGCAGCAAAAGCCGGAGTGGCACCTGCCAAACGAAGTAACCGTGGCCAGATTGAATTGGGTGATATCATTGTAGGATTAGATAACGAAGTGATCAAAACCAATGCTGATCTCCAGTTGGCGTTAGAAAAATATGAACCGGGAGATCAAATCGATTTGGTCGTACTTCGAAATGAAAAGAAAGTCATTTTGAAACTGGTATTAGATCCAGCGAGGTAGACGGCTCCAACTGTTGGCTCTAGATAATTTCTCCCGGCAATGGTAATCGGGTGGTCATTTAGAGGCCATACCTGTCAGCATGATTCAATCTTACCGTACAAATCGCATGTAAAAATCCCCGGTCCGGCTGATATACTCGAGCCTTCCATTTTTGTGATCATAGCGATTCCCATTTTTATCAATAAAAGTATTGCCGTCACTGCGCTCGAAGCTTGCCCAATCAGCTCCAGTTGCTTTTACATGGATGAAATTTCGCTTAGCTTGAACGAAGATTGTTTGTTTGGTGGTGAGATTGGTCCATTTACCGGAGAGGTGAATCGTGGAAACACTCGTACCGGAGTAATGATGATGTCTCTCTACATGAAGATCACCCGATTTGTTCAATTGCTTGCCTGTTTCGGCCGGTGGGGAAGTATGTCGAGAAATCGGATCGCCGGGATCGACTTCTTTTCTGATAAATCTTAGATGCTTATCACCGGATTGGTCTTCCCATTCGATGGTGTTTTCATCGACGATATAATAATTGTTACCATCCTCATCCCGGTATTGGCCCTCCCGATATTCCTCGTAAACATACCAATTCTCCTGATCCACCCGGCGTGCTTTTATTCCCGCTTCAGTCAATTCAATGATGAGATCAATGCCAAATTCAGCGTTAGTCCACCGGCCATCGATCTGGACGCTAGTCGTAATGCCAAACCAGGTGAAGGACAAAGTCATTCCAGTCACAGCGGTCATAACCCAGTTTCTCATGGCAGCAAATATTTTTTTTAAAATTTTTTTTTCCACCTCCTCCGCTATCATATTATATCTATATACTATATGATGGGGAGAGGCTTGACTTTCATCTTTTCTGATGATGCGATTCTTCGGGGTGGCTTCGGTAAACAGTTGGACGGGGTATCTTCACGCAGGAGTAAATTACGTCATATCTGCCGTTAAATACTTTTATCATAAGGTTAACGGACCGTTAATATGATACTCCACAATATAAGTGAGATAACATTGCAAAATTCATAATTCGCGGGTCGAAGAAAATGAGTTGTTTGTCGAAAAAATTTTCGAGAAAGTGACCACTCGCAGGCAGCATATAGTGCGATCTCAATGTTCTAAACACGTAGAATTAAGAAATTCTTAAGATTTCAAGCTCTTGTTTACCTTCTATCTCAACTGAATCATTTCTGATGCGAATCCGGTCATCAGAGTGGTGAAGTATAGAAAAAATGTGACCGAAAGTCAATCTCTATCAGATTTTTTTAATTTTGCCGTGATTTATTCTTAACAAAATCTTAAAAGTATGAAAAAGCTCTATTTACCAATCTTTCTTGTATTGTTTGTAGTGGGCTTTGCTTCTGCTCAGCGTACCATAAGCGGTACCATAACCAACGAAGATGGTGAGCCGTTGATCGGCGCCAGCGTCTTGCTCAGGGGTACGACGGTTGGTACAATCGCTGATTTTGATGGCACCTATTCACTAGAAGTGCCGGAAGGAAGCCAAACACTGCAATTCAGTTTTACCGGATATTCAGAAAAGTCTGTTGTCACGGGAGTGTCAAACGTCATTGACGTAGTGCTCTCCGAAGGCATTGACCTGGGTGAGGTGGTGGTTACCGGTCTCGGTATCAAACGGGAGAAAAAAGCACTTGGCTATGGTGTGTCTACGATTGCCACCGCAGACATCGAAGCCCGGCCACAAGCTGACATCGCGCGACTTCTCAGAGGTAAAGCAACCGGTGTTGATATTACCCAAACATCCGGTATTGCCGGTTCTGGTACGAACGTTATTATTCGTGGATATTCTTCCATCTCAGGTAGCAACCAACCGCTATTCGTTGTCGATGGAGTACCGTTTAACACGTCTACCAACAATGACCGTGGTTTTACCGGCGGTGGGGCTACGGCCTCCAGCCGATTTTTGGATCTTGATCCCAACAACATTGCTGAAATTTCAATTCTTAAAGGACTGAGTGCTACGGTACTTTATGGAGAAGCCGGAAGAAACGGTGTAATTTTAGTTACCACCAAGAATGGTAGCATTGGCGGCGAAACTGATAAGAAATTTGAGGTAAGTGTCTCTCAAACAGTAGCCCAGACTGAAGTTTCAAATATTCCTGACTATCAAAACACTTATGGAAATGGTTTCTCCGGAGATTTCGGTTGGTTCTTTTCCAATTGGGGTCCTGCCTTCGATGTCAGAGGTTCCAACGGGATTGGTGAGGATGGCACAATAGCACATCCGCTTGATCAACCGCAATACAATGATGACTTTCCCGAATTTATCGGGGCACCTTATCAATATAAGGCATATCCTTCAGCCGAGAATTTTTTCGAGCCTGGATTGACGAGTAATACATCAGTATCCATTCAAAATAACTTAGGTGGCGGTTCTGCTATCAGTGCAACCTACAGCTACTTGAGTGATGAAGGTTTTACTCCCGACCTGGATGAACAAAGAGGAGGAGGTGCCAGTAACTTCTTGAAAAAACATAACCTGGGCCTCGGGGCAACCACCAAATTGGCTAATGGTTTAAGCATTAAAGCCACATTCAATTACATTGACTCCGATCGCCGAAATCCTCCGGCAGCTACAGCTGGCGGTAGTGGACCACAATTTGCCGGAGATGCATCTTTATTCTCTGACGTTTTGTACACTCCGCGTTCAGTAGATCTACTCAATCTTCACTATCAAAGTCCGATCGATGGTTCTCAGGCTTATTACCGCAGAGGTTCTGCCATCACCAACCCGTTATGGACATTAAACAATGTGAGTGAAAATGAAGACATTCGTCGATTTTTCAGTACCATTCAGGCAGATTATCAAATAACGCCATGGTTAACTGCCATGTATCGTTTTGGTTCTGACCAATATACCCAGAAACAACAATACCTGGTCAATAAAGGCGGGCAACAAATCCCCGATGGTCTGATGGTAACATCAGAGCGATTAAATCGCATTGCGGACCACGTCCTTAACCTGACCTGGCAGTTTGAACTCAATGAAGATTGGGTGATTGACGGTGTGGTAGGAAGCAACTTGAGAAGAGAAGTGCAGGACTATGCTGGTGCATTTAGTACCGAACAATTTGTTTTTAATCTTTTTACGCATAATAACTATATCAGCCACAATGCATTCTCGGCCACTGTCGAAGAAAATAATGTGGGTGTTTATGGAACAGCTACAGTAGCGTTCAGAAGCTTTGCCTACTTGAACCTACAGGCTAGAAATGACTGGACCTCTACACTGGAAAGTGGAAACAACTCGGTATTATATCCTTCGGTTAGCTTGGCTTTAATCCCAACTGAGATGTTTGGTGGGTTGCAGAATAATGCCATTTTGAATTACTTGAAGATCAGAGGTGGATACGGTACTTCTGCCGGATATCCGGATCCTTATCAAACCAGAAACGTTTTGGAAACCAATACCAATGTATTTGTGACTACTGCAGGGCAAATCTTGAATGCCAACTCAGTTAGCAACCGATTAGGAAATCCCAATCTACAAGCGGAAATTCTGAAGGAACTTGAAGTCGGAATCGAAGCCAGATTCTTGCAAAACCGGGTGGGAATTGATTTGAATCTATACGATAAAACTTCCTCTGATTTGATCATTGACCTGGACCTGGATCCAGCTACGGGTTATACCAACACCACTGTAAATGCAGCGCAGATTTCTAACAAGGGCATTGAGCTTGGAGTGAATATTACTCCGGTGCAAGGTAATCTGACCTGGGATTTGACCTTAAATTTTACCAGCAACGAAGGTATTGTTGACAAGATTTTTGAGGGTGTAGATCAGGTAAACATTGCCGGATTTACCAATCAAGGAAACTTTGCTGTACCTGGAGAGCCTTACGGAGTGATTAAAGGAACGGCATTTGCCCGCGGACCTAACGGAGGAATTCTCGTGAATAATGTGGGTTCTTATGTTGTATCTCCGGATCTGCAAACCATCGGAAATCCAAATCCAAATTATACCTTAAACTGGATTAATGATATTTCTTACAAAGGATTGTCATTAGGCTGGCAGTGGGATTATCAGGATGGAGGTGATATTTATTCAGTCACCACCGCTACCATGCTTGCCAGAGGAAATACGGTAGATACCGATGTCGATCGATTTCTACCTCTGATTTTGCCTGGTGAATTGGCAGATGGTTCTCCCAATAACATTCAAACATACATTGGTGATGCCTTCTTTGATGGCTACTTCGGAGCTGATGAGGGAGCGGTATTCGATGGTACTTTAATTCGTTTGCGTCAGGTGTCATTGTCTTACGTTCTGCCGGAGCGACTTCTGTCAAAAACACCATTTGGTCGAATAGGAATCACATTCTCCGGTGAGAACTTATGGTATGATGCTGTAAACTTCCCCGAAGGTGTAAACTTTGACCCGGAGGTATTGAGTTTGGGTGTAGGTAATGGTCGAGGTTTTGACTACTTCACCGGCCCAACCGCCAAGAAGTATGGTGTGACATTAAATGCCACATTCTAAGACTGGACCAGACAGGATGTACTTAACGTATAATCCCAGTCCACTTATTTATTAATTAAGAAATATTAATTATGAAGTATATAAATAAATTAGTGATGGTTCTGATGGTTGTCGCAGTATCTTCTTGCGATATCACTGAACTTGATCTATTAGATAATCCCAATGCCGTTGCACCGGAAAATGCCAGTGTCAACGATTTGTTGGTGTCTATCCAGGGTTCTTTTGATGGAATGCTGCAGGGTATGGAAGGCTTTGCCGGGGGTGTGACCCGGATGACGGCACTCACGCCTTTTAGTGTATATGATTATACTAATGCTACGCAGCCTCAAAATTATGATGGAATCTGGAATACTGTGTATGCCGGCCTTTTTCCCGATGTTGATGCATTGGTGGCCATCGCTGACGAAAGGAATTTGCCTATTCACTCCGGCATAGCCAAAGTGATGAAGGCTTACGCTATGGTATCTTTAGTCGACTTCTTTGGTAATGTGCCTTATTCTCAAGCCGGACAAGGTACCGATGTAATTAGTCCTCCGTCTGATGACGGGGCCAGTGTTTATGCTGCAGCCGAAGCCTTATTGGATCAGGCCATTAGCCAAATGAGTGGCTCAACCGCCGCTAAGCCCAGTACGGATACTTACTTCAACGGCAATCCGGACGCTTGGGTGAAAGCCGCCAATACATTGAAGTTAAGGATGGCTGTGACCACCCGGCTAGTTGATGGTGGTGCCGCTGGTAAAATCAACAGTTTGATTGCGGGCGGTAACCTGATCGACGATGCTTCGGAAGATTGGCATACAAACTATGGTCAAACCCGAACCAATCCAAACTCTCGCCACCCGCGTTATAATGAGCATTATGAAACTACTGATGGAGGCTACCTGGGTAATTACTTTATGTGGTTACTGGTAGGAGACAAACGTGATGCCGATGATAATCCGGTGACAGACCCTCGATTAAGATTCTATTTTTATCGTCAGGTAAAAGATGCGGAAGTATTGGATAAGAATGAATATTCATGCCACTTTACCGATCTTCCCGACCAGAATCTAAAACCTGCCCATTGGTCCGC
>JABDLW010000215.1 GCA_013001805.1 Saprospiraceae bacterium
TGTATTTGGTTCGGCAACCTGGTTGAAGAGTTCCCCTCCAAATTTTTCAGCCTCCGTATAGGCAAAAGTTGCGACTCATCTACTATGTCTAATAATGTTAAAGATAAGTAAAGGCTTCACTTACTAGCGAGGTAGGTCACCCGGCTATAGGCAACTCCGGTTGCATTCTCCCTTACTTAAATTTCCTATTCCGTATTACCCTCTATGTGTGAAAGCACTAGCCACGAGTTGACCAGTAAACCAGGATGGCCAAGCGTCCTTCTATTGCTGAAAGTAGCTGTTCGCTATTATAGTTTCTATCTTTTTAGGGTAAAACACCCGGTGACTAAGTTATTTAGGACCCTGATCATGGACTCGTGCTGCATGGCAGCGTTTAAACACGAGTTTTTATTGAAGTATATTTATTTTGACAACATTGCCCTTTAAGGTTGATTTCATTTTTTCATCAAATGCTCATCCATCCAATTGACAAATTCATTCTTCCATTCCGGAGTATTAACCAGGCCAGGCCCATGTGCCCCTCCCTCAACTATATAAAGTTTTGATACCACATTCATTTCCGTTAGCTTTTTATGCATGTTTTTTGAGTGTGTCATAGGTACGATCTCATCCTTATCACCATGCACCAATAGAAACGGAGGGTCATCAGGGGATACGTGAAAGATTGGTGATGCTTCCCGCGCGGTTTTGTATTCGATAGAGGATGGTCTATCACGTTTTTTAAAACCCAAAAAGGAATCTCCAATGCTGCTTTCTAAAAAGGACGTTGGCGGAGCATTGGCAATCACACACTGCACTTTTGAACTCACTCGATTGATTGGAGTGTCGTCCACAGGAATTTCATTACCATCGAGTACGCCGAGCATACAAACAAGATGCCCACCGGATGAACCACCAATGGCACCGATTCTGTGAGGGTCAATTCCGAATTTATCTGCATGGTAGCGAATATATCGAACCGCCCGCTGAGCATCTTCTACGGCCGCGGGATAAAGGAAGCGAGGAGCAGCTCTGTGATTAATAGAGAATAAAGTATATCCGGCTTTAACTAATGCTTCACCTTGAAACTTCACATGTCTGTTATGATTTATCATTTTCGCATCCAGGGTAAAACGTCTTGACCACGCACTTCCCGTTATATGAATAATCCCATAACCGTTTTGTTTTTCGGGATAATATACATCCATTAATAGAGCCAGCCCGGAATACATGCCAAAGACGACATTCCTGTCGACTTTGGTAGCATTTAGTTCAGGTTGGGCTGATACGCTTAGTGTTGATAGAATCGCGATCAGCAGAGTAAGGTGTAGAACTCGAAATGCTTGCATCTGCTTGAATTTAGATTTTAGTTAAAGCGCCATGCACCTCGTGGGTCTCGCTACGTTTGCGAGGGATGGTTCAGTGGCGATTGTTCGCCGAATTTTTATATTCTTCCATACAACTCTTAACCCTCCATGAATAGTTCCTAAATATTCGATTTATGATTTTATTCCTCAAATGCTATGATGCTTAAATCAAGGAATTCATGGTTTCTTTTTTCCAATCTACTTTTCAATTTAAGTAATCCTATCACATTCCAATATACCTACTGACTAAAATATTGAGGAATTTAATTCTTTACTTCTCGTGTAATATCCCTCATGATACTTAAAAATAACAAATTCGCCAACATAAAGAGGGACTGCCAAAACAGAGCTATGAGTTCATTTGCAATACAATTGAATTTTATTTCTTTTTCCAGCTAATAAGGACTTCGGTAATCAATAATGGTATTGTCCAAGAAATCCAAATTTCTGTCGGGCCACGTTCCACAAAATTTCCCAATGCTCTCAATGCCGGTAGTTCGTTTAAGAAACGAAATAGCACAAATGCAAAAGTCACTACATAACTTCTGATCATCCATTCTCTATGTTGTTGTATGCGTTTTCGTCTTACTGCAACATAGGCCATAGTTGCTGTTATGATCCAGGCAAAAGCCAAACCCTGTAACGCAAGAGCCCATGTCCAATGAATCGCTAATGCACTTGTCCATGCCAGGTAGGTTGAGGAAATTGTTCCTACTAAAATAGCGGTTAAATATATGCGTCCCAGCCACCGGTGCATAGTCAAATATTTATTTCTAAGCGCTTTCCAAAATTGGAATGGTCCAATGGCGAGCGCCAAGAGACCTCCTGAAACATGTCCGATTAGGGACCATTTATAGCTCCAGAATCGGCCAAATATTTCTTCCTGAAATCCGAAATATGGGAGCGCATCTTTAATTACAAATTTTCCTGCAAAAGCAATTAGGAAAACCCATAAAGCCAAGGTCAAATAGGATTTAGCATTTGATAATGTAAAAGTGTTGGATTGATTCATTCTGTCTTCTGGTTGGTTACTCTTTAAATTGCCACAAACTTTAGCGGCGATTTCATTCAGTGTAGTTTCTTTCCTAAGATCGTGAAAAAGTGTTGATTTCCTTTCCGAGATTCTTCCATAAGCTTTTCATGGCTTTATTAATTTGTATTTTTGCTCTTCCGACAATTTACATTTTGACTGGGACGGGATTATCAATTTTTCCGGGAGCCCTTTGACCTGCACCTTTTACATTTACATCACCGAGGTCTTTTCTTCCCTTCTGCGCCCACATCATCATTTCATGGACGATTTTCGGATTTTCTGCGGCTAGATTATTACGGGAAGAGATGTCCTCTTCTAGATTAAAAAGCAAGGGACTTGTACTCCCACCTTTAGTAAAGTGCGGATGCGTCTTAAAATCGTCCAGGGGTATAAATAGCTTCCAGGGGCCTCTTCTTATCGCCTGCAATTGATCCTGGTCATAATAGTAAAATACCTCGTAGGGTGTTTTTGCCCCGGTTTTTCCGAATACCAAAGGCCTGATATCATGGCCGTCGATCTGTTTGGAACCATCCACTCGGGCACCAGCCATGGCCGCAAACGTCGGCAGAAGATCCATCGTAGTTGCCAGCTCCCGGCAGACCGTACCTGGAGCAATAACTCCTGGCCACCACATAATTGTCGGCACTCTAAATCCTCCTTCCGAGGTCGTATAACCCCTGCCATGCAAAGGTTTGTTCGTGCCCCTTTCCAGTCCATCCATATCTTCGCCCATAGGTGAGCCATTGTCGGAGGTGAAAATCACCAGAGTCCGGCCGGTGATTCCCAGTTTCTCCAGCGTTTTCATCACCTCGCCGGTAGACCAATCCAATTCTTCGACGCTATCACCCCAGGGACCACTTTTACTCTTACCCTTAAACGCCGCACTGGCAAATGGCTTGGTCGTACTTCCTGGCATTGCCTGAGGCAAGTACAAAAAGAAGGGCTCGTCTTTGGCTTCTATAATAAAATCCACTGCTTTTTGTGTGTAATCCTGTGTCAACAAATTTCTATCTACACCTGACTTGACCACCTGGTCATTTAGCATCACCGGCAATGGCGGCCAATGCTTACCATCAAATTTTTCTCCCATAGTAGCTCCCACCTCTTTTGTCATGTCGTCACTATAAGGAATTCCATAAAAATAATCGAAGCCCTGCTCCATGGGTAAAAAGGGCTTCTGGTCACCCAAATGCCATTTGCCAATAATGCCCGTCCTATACCCAACCGTCTTGAGTACTTCTGCAATGGTAGTTTCATCCGGATTGAGACCAAAAGGAGAAATTGGTCGCAACACCCATCCATCCCGTTCGTTCATATGCATACCGACTCTCTGAGCATAACAGCCAGTCATTATCGATGCACGCGACGGCGTGCAAACACCTGCGGTGACGTAAAATTGCTCAAAGCGTCTACCCTCCATCTCCATGCGGTTGAGGTTTGGCGTACGATTTAATTTAGATCCAAAGGGTTCCACATCTCCGTAGCCCAAATTATCACAATAAATGATGATAAAATTCGGCTTATCCGGCTGGTCTGCTTGTGCCCTTAAGGCGAACCCCACCACGAAAACACAAATCCAGAAGAGATCGCTAACTCTATGCATATTAATTTCATTAAAAATATCTTCTACTTCTGAAGTCTTCTAGGAAATAGATTGCTGATTTTTTTTGTTCCCGTTCGTCCGGATCATGAAGAAAAATACTTCACTACGGGTTTTAGCGTACCCTTTACCCCTAATTAAAAGTAACACTTGCACTTTTCAGATTTAAATGCAGCAATAATCATCTCCACATTCCATTTAAAAGAGCCAGCGTCTCCTCGACCAGGATTTTTCCGCCCTCGGCGCCCACAGAATTGCTCTGGCAAACAGCACTATATCCTCCCCCACTAATGGCCTTTGCTGTGGGTAGATAAGTGCCGGGACCAGCCAACTGTATTACAATCGTCTGCAACGCTTTACTACGCGCCTGAATTTGGATTCCATAATCTGTAAATAACTCGAACTGATTGGTGCAGATAGCAATATCGCCAAGTCGAAGCACATGAATCTCCGTCTCATACTGGGGATTGGGATTCATCTTCTGAGCTTCAAAACGCTTCACAATATCTCCGTACCAGGTCATGCGGGTATTTAAACTCGCAGCCGTATCCGGGTCCTCACGAATGGCAACAAAAGCCTCATGCGAAATGCGTTTTGATTCAAGATACTCTGAGACGGTAATAATACGCATCGGCAATTCGAGGACAGCTGTCTTGTGCTCAAAAACTAAGTCACTATAGCGCTCCTTCCGGACGGTCTGGTAGATGCTTGTAACTGCTTCAACGATCCGCTCCGCTATATCATCAAGTCGCGACACCCCGCTCAATTCGACCATTCTCTGCAAAGCAGGCTTGCGGTAAATCGGATGTGGTGACTGATCTCCGGCAGCACCAATCCAACCGGCAACGACCAATTGACTACCATAGGTCTCCTTTAATTTTTCACGCACGGGATGCCAGTAGTCGGCATCGACCCGGGAATCTCCTTCCACTTCTTGTGCCGGACAAGCCACCTCAATACTCGTTGCGATCAACTCATCTTTGGCATTCCAAAAAAACAATGCATGTACATCATGATCTTCGTAACCTTCCAGATTGTCGAATGCGGGATCATCTACCTTGCCATACATTTTTGCTTCTCCATCGGTATAAACCACTCTTCGATTATATGGAATTGCAGCGCGACGTGTACCCCAGGTCACCTGGCCTTTCGATTTAGTATTCCAAGCCTCTACAATCCCTGAAACTATTTGCGCAACCAGGAAGGTGCGATATTCCGATACCTGGGTGATGTTGGTGGGTAATTTATACAAGAATGTCGCATTGTCAGTCGAGTCCTCAACCACTGGAGAGGTATGGGTATGCGTCGCACTTAGAATGATCTTATGGGTATTGAAGCCCGGAAATCGTTTTTGCACTCCCTTACGCACCAGGGCAATCACCTGCCTTGGAATATAAACTAAATCACACGAAACGAAAATAGCCGTGTCTGATTCACCATCCAGGTTTCCAGATTGAATCGCAATGATATTGACTGACAATGGGGTATGTATTTCTTCGGCAATACGCAACCGAAACTGCCCCATCAAGGCCACCGGTGTCCTGGGCGTGATATCGACCGATGTGGCGCCAACCAAAATGTCAGTACCATAAGATGGTAGCATTACACCGATTACAAAAACACTACCCAGGATTAATTTTGGTATTCGCATATCTGATTTCACCATTCGTTTTTATAATTATTATATGCAGGGCCTCGTGCACTTACCATTTACCCTTTCCCTCTAAGTTTCTTTGTCAAAAATCATTTAGTTAAGGTACTATTTCTTTCGCCAAAAAATCTCCTGTCCCAGGACCAACGTCATTACTGTAAATGACCCTCAAGATGCTTCCCAACTCATGTGCTTGTTGTCAACGGTGTTTCCACATTAGTTACTGCACGCAAATACGTCTCGTTGGAACAATTAACGGCGGTGGTGTTGTGATGTACAAGACACCCCACATAGTCTCCCAGGATTGCAAATAATGCGCGACAAGAATTATCACCAGGAAGCAAATACAGTATTGCAATCTCATTAGTAGATAATAAATGCGATGGAAGTACCGGGCAATAGCTCCTCTCTTTCATTCAAAGTCACCTAGAAACATCATTAGGAAGATAGATCTTTTCAGAAGAAATAAGAAATGCCCTGTTGAAAGACGGAAACATTCTGGTTGACAAGATTTGCAGCCGGAGAGTTAATTTTACTCAACGCGCAGATAGTAAATCTTGATCCGCCGCACTGGATCCTCGCCAGGCAAATATTTCAATTCAAATACGATCTTCAAAGATCTAAGTGAGCTTATTGAATTAAGTCAGATTTTCCATGTCGATTTTGGATAACCGCTGATAGTTTTTTCTGCATTTTCGTCTTGATATTATCTGTACGTACTTCCCCTTTTCTCTCTATCAAAAGGGAAGTAAGCCCATTCATGATGCCCAATGACATGACACACAAACCCCTGTAAATCAATGGCATATGATCATCATGTTTTTCGATTTCTTGACAATGACGAAAACCTCATTTTCACAATCGTACAATAGCGAAAATCTTTAAAACATCCTTGATTTTCGAGCGAAAATCCTTTCTACAATAGCGAAATCAGGCCCTTCCGCATCCGGACAAATTGGGAGTGAACCAAAAAATCACTGCCATGAAACATCGCCTTTTCTTTTTGGGAATTTTCTTCTCACACTACGTTGTTTTAAGCTATGCTAAATTCGATCTGATTGAGATCCCTTACTGGACAGCAGGAAAGACCATGGTCATTGAGGGAATGGTCAACGGTAAGGCCGGCGACTTGATTTTTGATACCGGCATCCCAAAAATGCTGCTGAACCAAAAGCACGTGGGGAATTCCGAAGTGTTTAAAAATAAAGAGTTCGCAGGATTTCAATCTATCAATGGAGCCAATCACAACGGGGGAATGAGCTTGGTTTTGTTACAAATACGGGGATTTTCTAAAAAGGTCGGTGCAGATATTGTAGATCTTGGCACAGTGGAAGAACACAAGGGAATAAATATCTTGGCCATTGTGGGCATCGATCTGTTCAAAAAATATGAATTGGAAATCGATGGATTTTCGAAGGTAATTCGGCTGTATCGTCTGAGCAAAAAAGGTAACCGAATAGTACAGGAAAAAACTTCTTTACCCTCACTGACCATTCCATTCGATAACAAGGGACATTTGCCATGTATTTCTACTCAATGGAATGGCAGAACACTGCGGCTAGGATTAGACACAGGAGCTGAAGCACATGTGCTTAACCATGATATATATGAAACTTCAAAAGATCGATTCGATGAGGTACACACGGTCTGCATGGTCGATTTAAATGGAAAGCCTAGCAAAGTTTTGGCTACTGAGGTGGATGGTATTAAGATTGGATATATAGAGGTGCCTTCGACAGAAACCTTGTTTATGCCCAATATCACAGATTATGGGGGATTGAGTAGTAAGAAGGTGCAAGGGCTTTTGGGCTTTGCCTTTTTCCAACATTTTCGAATGGCACTTAACTTTAAGAAAAAAGAGTTCTCTTTGTGGAAAAGAGAGCTGGTAGGACTTCAATGATGTCAAGTAAAAGGAGTTGCAATTTATCAACATTAGCTCGGTGATCTTATATGCTCGATCTGGTGCATTCGGCCTGACCAAAAGGTAGTGATGCAGATCTTCTCATTTAGGCGGTGATTTTGAAATTTCGGTTTTTCGGAGAAGTGTTGAGGAAACTTGACTCCGCAAATCAATCAAGTATCAACACGGAGAGTTCCACATCAAAGCGTTTGAGTAAATGCATATAATTACCAATAGCTATCCACAGCGTCGTAACAAGTTAAACAATAGCGAAATCCTTCTGAACAATAACGATAGCCATTCACAGCTTGATTTGATAGATTGAAATAGTTTCGTTTCTATTTTGTTGTGGGGAGTGTTGGCTTCTCCATTTGAAAATTATTAAAAGATAAGTGTTAACCAAATTCAGAGCAAACCCTTGATTTTCAAGTTAAAAACAATTAACTTTTTATGAATAGCACTAAATGCTTTTTAAACTATACACGGCATCATTTCTTTTGCTCCTTTTTAATTTTTCTTGCTCGGATAAGCAGGAAGATACCAATGGTTTAGCAAAAACAGATGCATTCACAGAAGGGTCCTATTTCTTGATCGATTATCGTGGTGACACCATCCCTAGTGGTGTACCTATCCCCGTGAAAGGCAAGTGGATCAATCCAGATAGCGTAGCCAAGCCCAAGACTATCTCCTTTGGAGGCAAAGCCAAAGTAGTACCCGTCGAAACCAACCTACATCCGGTCGGCGCGCCCAAAGTCGTGCCAATTCCTAAAGAACTTACAGAGATTACTCCCGGAGAAAACGGCGTCCCGCTTCCAAAAAAAGTACCGGCACGGGGCGTCCTACTACCCGTTTTACACAGGCCACCCATACCCGCTTCGCCCTTGGCCTTCAAAGACGACGCTACGGCCGGTTTTCAATGCCTTGGCCTGGCAGAGGGATTTACCTTCTCCAATGTTAATGACATTTTTCAGGACAGCCACGGATACATATGGTTTGGTGGCGGTGATGGCGCATGTCGCTATGATGGCAAAAGCTTCACCTACTTCACCTCTAAAGAAGGTTTACCCCTTCAGGGTTCAACTTTTGTTTTTGAGGACATCCGGGGCAACTATTGGTTTGGATCAGAAACGTCTGGCCTGTGCCGCTATGATGGAGTAAATTTTACACATTTTACCACCAGGGAGGGTCTAAAAGACAACTGGGTTTGGTCTGTGCTTGAAGATGAGAAAGGATATCTATGGTTTGGAACAAAGGGAGGAGTGAGCCGCTATGATCCGAATGAGAATAATGGCCATGGTAGCTTTACCCACTTCACGACTAAAGAAGGTTTGATAGGTAACAGTATCTGGTCTTTGCAGGAGGATAGTCACGGTCGTATTTGGTTTGGAAGTGCAAGGCCGGAAACTAAGGGCGTGTGTTGTTATGACCCTGACCCCAATGGGGGCCGAGGCGTCTTTACGCAGTACACGGCGAAGGATGGCTTAATCGACGACTACGTAACTTCCATCATAGAGGACAAGCAGGGGAACATTTGGTTCGGAACATGGGGTAGTGGGGTCAACCGTTTGGATCCTGGCGCATTTGGTGGTCAGGGCAGTTTTACGCACTATACTACTAATGAAGGCTTGGCAAGTAATGTAGTCCCGTCCATGATTGAGGATAATCTTGGGAATATATGGTTTGGAGGGCGTAGAGGCAAGGTGAC
>JABDLW010000218.1 GCA_013001805.1 Saprospiraceae bacterium
TGTATTTGGTGGCTTTGTGGGAGACATCTTTTTTGGTTTTAATTTGGGTTTCCCACGGAGACACGGAGGTCGCAAAGATTTTGTAATCGGGATGAACCTTGGAGTACTTGGTGTTTTTGTGGGAGACATCTTTTTTGCTTTTAATTTGGGTTCCACGGAGACACGGAGGTCACAAAGATTTCTGTAATCGGGAGAACCTTGGTGCACTTGGTGTTTTTTGTGGAGACATCTTTTTTGGTTTTAATTTGGGTTCCCACGGAGACACGGAGGTCACAAAGATTTCTGTAATCGGGATGAACCGTGATGTATTTGGTGGCTTTGTGGGAGACATCTTTTTTGGTTTTAATTTGGGTTTCGCACAGAGACACGGAGGTCGCAAAGATTTTTGTAATCGGGATGAAGCTTGGTGCACTTGGTGGCTTTGTGGGAGAGCTGCCTGTAATCTTTAAATCCCGGTTCCCACTAAGAGGCCACCCATAAAATCCAGGGTGTAGCTAAAAGGAAGATTATTAAATTGATTACTGTCACCATTCCGCCAGCACGATATACTTCTCCGGGAAGAAGATAACCACTACCGATAAAAATCACATTTCCCGTGGATGCCTGTGGAGTGATGACGGAAAAGTAATTGGTGGCAAATGCCAACATAAAAGCCATCAGAGCTGCAGGTACACCGGCCAGGATGGCTACCTCAAGAAAGACCGCAAATAAGGCTAACAATTGGGCGGTCTGGCTAACAAACAAATAGTGAATGGCGACATACAATATGGTCAGTAGCAAATAGGCGGATATCCAATGCAGGTCTTGTAATAGACCACTGATTTGCACACCGATCGTGTGCATAAACCCTAGATCATTTAGCTGGCTGCTTAACATATAGAGGATCGAAAACCAAATGTAGGTTTCCAGTGCATCACCCCCCTCGGCGCGTAAATATTCGAGCCGATAAACACCGGTCGCAATCAGCATGGCCAGTCCCAATATTCCGACAATCGCCGTGTTGATATTTACAATCCCGGCCAAGCCCCACATGGTAACCATACCCAGAAAGACCAGTAAAGTGATCCACTCTTTTTTATTCATCGGACCCATCTGCTGCAGCGTACTATCAGCCGCCTGCATCGCCTCCGGAGTTTCTTTTAGTCCGGGTGGAAAGTAAATGTAGAGTGCATAGGGCAAAATAATCAGCCCAATGATACAAGGTAAAGAGGCGGCCAGAAACCAACCACCAAAGGTCATATGGACACCAAATTGTTGGGCAATTTCCACAGTGATTAGGTTGCCTGCCATGGCAGTCATCCACAAGGCTGAAGATATCGTAAGACTGGTGATACCGCACATCATCAGATAACTTCCGGTGGTTTTACGCGAATCAGGAGTGGGGTGTGATCCGGTATCTAGTGCCAAAGCATTGACAATAGGAAATAGAATACCGGAGCGTGCTGTATTGCTAGGTATGGCTGGTGCGATCAAAGTATCGGTTACGGCGATGCAATAAGCAAGCCGGAGCGTGTTTTTGCCGAACCTTCTAATTAGAAGCATAGCGACTCTACGCCCTAAGCCTGATTTGATCACGGCTTTTGCTACTAGAAATGCCGATAAAATCAAGAGCATGAAGCTCTCTGAAAATCCGGAAAATGCAAGTTTGACATCTAGTGTGCCCGTGAGTACCACACTGGCCAAGGCAAAAAGAGAGGCAAGTAGAATCGGAAACGCATTTATGAGTACAGCGAGAATGGTACTGAAAAATACGGCAAAAAGATGCCAGGCTTGCGTACTGATATCCCAAACAGGAGGAACAAACCAAATAACGATACCCGTCAATACTACCAGAATTTTCTTGATCATTCTGGAAATACTTTAAGCAATTCCTTTTTCAATTCAATGCCGATGCCAGGTGCGTCAGGGATACGCACTTTTCCATTTTCGACCGGATTATTATCGGCGAAACCACCAAATGGTTGAAATACATGCGGATATGATTCATTGCCACCCAGCCCCAGTCCAGCAGCAATCTGCAGCGCAAATTGATGGCCACCATGCGGTATGCAGCGTTTTCTTGACCATCCAAACTTAGCCAACACCTCCATTGTGCGCAGGTATTCAGTCAAGCCATAACTTAAGGCCGGATCAAATTGCAGATAATCGCGATCTTTTAACATGCCTCCATAGCGAATCAGGTTGCGGGCATCCTGCATGGAAAACAGGTTTTCGCCGGTGGCTATAGGTGTTTGGCTTGCCTGGCATACCATAGTATTTAGATCATAATCAAGGGGATCACCTGGTTCTTCGTACCATTTCAGATTGAAGTCGTCTAGGGCTTTGGCGTATTCTAACGCAAGCGGCAAATCAAAGCGGCCATTGGCATCGACCGCGAGCGCTTGCCCATTGGTTACCAATTTAAGCACAGTTTTGATGCGTTCCAGGTCCTCGCTGAGCGATGCACCTCCGATTTTTATCTTGAGCGTATCATAACCAAGATCAAGATAACTTAACATTTCAGCCTTAAGCTGCTCAATATCTTTTCCCGGGTAATAATAACCCCCGGCAGCATATACGTACACGTCGCGGTTCGCCAGCCCGGCATTGAAACGGTCTGCTAAAACGGCATACAGTGGTCTGTCTTCGATTTTCGCTACTAAATCCCAAATTGCCATATCGAGTACTCCAACCGCTACCGAACGCTCACCATGCCCGCCTGGTTTTTCATTACGCATCATAATCTGCCAGGCTTTTGTGGGGTCAAAATTTCTACCGTCATCAGTGAGCAAATCCGATTCTCTGGATTCAAGTAGCCTGGGAATAAGGCGGGTTTTGATTATTCCTTCCTGGGCATATCGTCCATTTGAGTTGAATCCGTAACCAATAAGGGGTTTACCATTTCGTACTATATCCGACACAACACTCACGACGGATACGTCCATCCTTGAAAAATCAATGTAGGCATTGCGAATCGCTGAAGCAATGGGAACAGTTTTGTGAAGGATCGTTTTGATTTTCATCGATTACCAAATCTCCGAAAAAATAGCTTCTTACCGGTCAAAATCTGGGGAAGCTTTTTGTAAGTGTTTTGTGTGGAATTATTTGGTATATCTTCTAATTCGGGAATCTGTACGAGTTCACGAAGTAGCTTTGCTCAATTTCCTTTTCGTGGAATCAGTTTTTTGATGGCTAACAATCCAAGCACCGGTCCAATTACCAGGAAAATCATGGTATAATTAATCCCAAACAGATTGAGTAATATCCCACCTAACTGCAAACTGACAATGGTAATAGCAAAACCAATACAATTTGTGATCGTCAAAGCGGTGCCAATATATTGGCGGGGAGCCGTGTGAGCAACCAGCGTGGAAAATTGTGGAGAATCTCCCACCACCGTGATGCCCCAGATCACTAAAAATAAAATGAATAAGAGTGGAGAAAAATAAAAGGCAACCAGAGAAATGGCACAGCAAGATCCGGATATAGCCAATTGAAAAAAAGCGACTTTGGCACTTCCTCTTTTCAAGGCAATATATCCTCCGGCAGTACATCCCAGCGCCCCTGATGAAATAATGATAAACGACCAAAAGGACACGGGTAGCTGCAGGGACTGATGCCGAGCATAGGAAGTGAGCAGGAGGGGCACAAAAGCCCAGAAAGTGTATAACTCCCACATATGCCCGAAATACCCCATAGCTGCGGACCGGAAACTTTTTACCCGGAAAATTTCCAGGAAGGCGGTTAGTTTTAATTTCGATCCCTTCATCCTTCGCGGGCCATCCGAGACAAAGAGGGCAATGAATAAACCACCCAATACGGCAATACCCGATGTAAACCAAAGTATGGACTGCCAGTGCCAGTCACTACTAAAACTTCGCAGTAGATGAGGGAAAGCTGTTCCCAAAACCAAAGCACCAACTAACAAACCTAAAACTTTACCCAGCTCTCCATGGTACCAATCTGAGGCTATTTTCATGCCCACCGGATAGATCCCGGCGAGAAAAAATCCCGTGAGAAACCGATAGAACCAAAGTGATGCAATGCCAAAAGGTGCCAAAATAATTAAGGAATTAAATACAGCACCCAGGCAGGCCGAAATCAAAAATACTTTGCTTGGTGAAAATAGATCGGCAATATTCAGAAAAGCAAAGATCAAAGTGCCAGAAATAAAACCCAGCTGCACGGCAGAGGTTAGATTTGAAACCGCTCCCGGTCCTAAATCAAATGCTGCGGTCAACTCAGGTAATATGGCATTTCCGGCAAACCAGAGAGAGGTGCCACAAAATTGGGCAATGACAATAAGAAAAAGAATGTGACCCGGTACCCGTCCTGCCTTTGCCTCTTCCATATTCTACTAATTGTCAAAATTGAGGTAGTTGACCCGTCACAAATAAAATGTGATACAATTCTCTGATTATTAAGATGGAGAATATCGCGATGATTTATTTTCCAATTAATTCTATTTTACCAGTCAAACATCGTCCCATCCTCTTTACGATTTACTGGTAGAAATGCCTTTTCATAAGCGTATTTTTCTGCCAATTTTTCATTGTACTCTACACCTAAGCCTGGAGTTTCGTCCAGATATAAAGATCCTTCTTTTAGTACATAACCGTGGGGAAATACTTCATTGGTTAAATCACTATGCCCCATATATTCCATAATCCCAAAATTATTAATACTGATGGAAAAATGCAGATTGGCAGCGATTCCAATGGGAGAAATATCAGAAGGACCATGCGGAGCCATATTCACCAGATACGTCTCAGCTAATGCCGCGATCTTTTTCATGTGGGTGAATCCTCCGGTGTGTGGGACGGACATGCGCAGGTAGTCCACCAGTTGTTCGGTGATAAAAGTCTGACAGTCATAAATCGTATTAAAAACCTCGCCGATGGCTAAGGGAGTAGTGCTATTTTTGCGAATGTGCCGGTATGCCTCCTGAAGCTCACCGCGAACGGCATCTTCCATCCAAAATAAGTGGAAGGGCTCCAATTCTTTCGCTAGTCGAGCAGCTTCGTTCGGACTTAGGCGATGGTGACTATCATGGAGAAAATGGAGGTCTTCACCAAAGTCTTTACGCACGGCAGCAAATAGCTTGGGAGCAAAGTTAAGATACTTGTTGGTGTCCCAGCATTCTTCGGCCGGCACATTGCCTTTTATGGCCGGCTCATAACCTTTGCTACTTTTGGCAATTCCGTATATGGACTTCATACCCGGAACTCCCGATTGCACGCGGATTGCCTGATAACCTAACTCGGCTTTTTGCCGGATGGCATCCATCGTTTCGGGTAATGTTTTACCCTGTGCGTGACAGTAGGTCAAAACCTGCTGCCGAGATTTTCCACCTAACAATTGATAGAGCGGCACTTTGAGTGCTTTGGCCTTTAAATCCCATAGAGCAATATCAATGGCACCAATGGCAGCCATGTTTACCGCACCACGTCGCCAGTATACACCCTTATAAAAATATTGCCATATATCTTCTGTATCAAAAGGGTCTCTACCAATCAGAGAGGGAATGCAGTACTCTTCAATGTAAGTGGCAACCGCCAGTTCGCGGCCATTAAGGGTGGCATCACCCAACCCGTAGACACCCTCGTCCGATGTGATTTTTATCGTTACAAAATTCCGGTCGGGGCAGGAGACAAAAATTTTTACGGATTCGATTTTCATTGACATGTAAATTTTACCTTCTGCAAGATATGAGGAAACTGCTAAGTTTAGGTAAGGCGATGGATGGTGACTTTGCCAGGGTTTACATACTACGAACTACGCTATGTGTTGATCTACCTGGCGTTTTCGTCTACTGCAAAAATCCCAAAGACGTTATTATCGAGGTCAAGAAAATAGCCTTGCCAACATCTTCCTGGCACTGCGAATTTTGGTAGAGCTACTTTTCCTCCCTCCTCTCCAATCAATTGGGCAACCCGGTCAAAATCATCCACCAGAATAGAGCAGGCAAATGCATTCGTACCATATTCCGGAGGAGGTGTCGCCACTGGTCGCTTGAGTAAACCTCCCTGCATTCCCTGGGTTTCGATTCGGTAATATTCGATGGGAAAATCCACCTCTTTTACAAAATTCCACTGGAAGACATTTTGGTAGAATCTGATTGATTTCTCTAAATCGGAGGATTGAATTTCAAAATATGCGATGTTGTTCATAATTTACAGCTCCTGGTTTTTGTCAGAATACATAAGTGAGTTACTATTTCATATCATAAAATACAAATGAATTTAGATTTGACCTCTAAGTGACGCCAGGAATTCTGTAATTCTAGTTTGTGGGTTTCTCGGGACATGTATTATCGACCCAACATCCACTGAGTCTACTTAGTCGTTAATATCTTGCATATTTGACCTTTGCAATCTAAATTCACAGCCAAAATCAACTCATATGCATCGCAGAACTTTTATTCTTTCGGGAAGCCTGGTGACTGGTCTTGGTAGTCTCTCCTCTCTGCGAATGAATCTGGGAAAAATTGTAAAATCCAATGTGTTGCTATTGGGAGATTCTATCTCGATAGGGTACACGCCCTATGTACAACAGATATTGAGTGATATTGCCGAAGTGACGCGACCCACACAGGAAGATGGTTCAGCAGAAAATTGCCAGGGCACTACCAATGCTTTGCAAAACCTTGACCGCTGGTTAGGTGAAACCAAATGGGATGTAATTCACTTTAATTTTGGTTTGCATGACCTGAAACATGTGAGGCCGGATACCGGTGAAAACAGTATGAGTCCAAAAGATCCCCAGCAAGCTCCTCTGAAAAAGTATCGTAAGAATCTGGCACAAATAACCGAGCGATTGCTAGCTACCGGAGCTCATTTGATTTTTGCCACAACTACCCCTTATCCAAATCCCGTGGATGGACCCTTGCGTAAGCCGGGAGAACCACAAAAATACAACGAAGCGGCGGTTAAGATCATGGCCAAGCATGATATTCAAGTTAATGACCTGTATTCATTTGTCAAACCACAGATGGAAGTATTGATGCGACTAAAAAATGTCCACTTTACCGAAGATGGATCCAAAGCATTGGCCGATGAAGTGGCTAAAGTAATAAAGGAAGTCGTGCTACGAAACCCATAAGTCGTCATACCCGGCTCCATTTGGTTCTTCAGAAATACGGCAACGAACGCAAACTGTCGATCTTACACTGTCTGGCAAAGTCCGTCCGGATTGGGATATCTTTGATAGTGGCTGCCAATATCTATATTTGAGCTGTCTGCTATTGGACGAAGCAAATTTTCAAACATCATGACCATAAAATTTCCTGCTTTCTTTATCTTTTGTATTCTGGTAATGACCTCTTCAAGCGGCTTGACACAGGATCTGGTATTGCCTTTATATCCCGAAGGTATTCCTTGTGCCAGCCAACTAAAGGAGGAGATATTCGAGGTACGTAACACCGGAAGGAGAGTACAAAAAGTACAACATCCGGAACTAGCTGTTTATCGCGCGCCAGCTAATCTTGCGACCGGGGCCAGTGTGGTCATTTGCCCGGGTGGGGGCTATACTGTCTTGGCCTGGGACTGGGAAGGTACCTGGATGGCGGAATGGTTTAATTCATTTGGTGTGGATGCCTTCGTCCTTAAGTACCGCTTACCACGGTGGGAATCGGAGGACTGCCGTAGTAACGTCGCTCTAATGGATGCACAAAGGGCGGTGCGTCTGGTGCGTAGCAAAGCTCAGGAATGGCAAATCGATCCCAACCGGGTGGGAGTAATGGGATTTTCTGCCGGTGGCCATTTGGCTTCCACCTTGTCAACACATTTTGATGCTGGCAAACCAAATGATCCAAATGAAATGGCCAGATATAGTTGCCGGCCTGATTTTTCAATTTTGATGTACCCGGTGATAAGTATGGATACGACTTTCGGGCATACCGGATCGCGGCGCAATCTCATCGGCGAAAATCCTGATCCCGAATTAGAAATATTCTTTAGCAATGAAAAGCAGGTTACCCAGGAAACGCCTCCCACCATTTTAATTCACGCCTCAGATGATGGTGGTGTTTTGCCGGAGAATAGTATCGTTTACTATCAGGCGCTGTTACGAAATGAAGTGCCGGCAGCGCTGCATATTTACGAAAGTGGCGGTCACGGCTTTTCATTTGCCGAAGGAAAAGGAAGTGTGGAGCAATGGGCTGAGACCGTTAAAATCTGGATGGAAAATCAAGGGCTTTTGAACACTAAGATTAAAGTGCTGATTGTCGAGGGCCAAAATAATCATAAGAACTGGATGGAAACCACCCAAATAATGCAGGAGCAGTTGCTTTCTTCCGGATTATTTGCAGTAGATGTGATTCGTACTCCCACTAAAGAAGAAAACAAAATTGGGAAATTCAGTCCGGATTTTTCGCGCTATGACGTTGTCGTTTCCAATTATAATGGGGAGTTGTGGTCTGAGCAAACCAGGAAAAATTTTGAAGATTTTGTAAGGGCCGGAGGAGGGTTTGTCAGCGTGCATGCGGCCAATAATGCTTTTGCGCAATGGCCGGCGTACAATGAGATGATCGGCCTTGGTGGCTGGGAAGGTCGCACCGAAAAGGATGGACCCTATGTATATTACAACAAGGAGGGAGAATTAATTCGCGATGAATCGCCTGGGCCTGGTGGACATCATGGTAGGCAACATGCTTTTACCATCGAGCTCAGGGATACCAGCCATCCTATTACCGCGGGTTTGCCAAAAAAGTGGCTGCATGCCAAGGATGAATTATACGACCAGCTCCGTGGGCCTGCCCTGAATATGAATGTCCTGGCAACGGCATATAGCGATCCGGAGACTGGTGGAACCGATCGACATGAACCAATGCTAATGACCTTGCACTATGGTCTCGGCCGGATATTTCATACCACCCTCGGTCATTTGAATGAATCGCAAGAGCACATCGGTTTTAAGACGACTTTTCTCAGGGGTGTGGAATGGGCAGCGACAGGAAAGGTCACGCAGGAGGCAGGTGAATGGTGATGGAGTGAGGCAGTACTCGGGATTCGGACGTGGGAATCCTGATGACTCGATTGCTACGAGCATGTATGGATAAACTATTCCTTTTAATGAAGGATGTGTGTAGTGGCAAATGACTTCTAATAAAAAAAACAAAGTCACACTGAGCGGAGCCGAAGTGTAATTATCGGGTTGTCCGTGTATTGCAAAAGAAGTAAGCAAACATGTGGTGCAAGCTTCTCAAAAGAGGTCTCTACGTATTAGAATGAATAACATGTTTGAC
>JABDLW010000231.1 GCA_013001805.1 Saprospiraceae bacterium
CATACCTCTGTCCTGGAAACCCAATGCCACATTTTCCGCTTCAAATTTTGATTCATCATACAACGAAAAGAAAGTGGGTTTATAAACCGTTTGCTCATTTACTGGTACGCCTTGATTAACAACGGGACCCATCACTCCGGCTGTCGATGTTAGCACGACTTTCCTGACTCCTTCCTCAATAGCAAGCGACAATAGATTTCGGGTACCCTCCACATTTACCTGATAATAGAGCTGGGGATTCCTGGTCCAGATTCCTGCAAATGCAGCGAGATGGAAGATTTGGTCGCAACCTTTCACTGCTCGCTTCAGACTTTTAGAATCAGTTATGTCGCCCTTGACAAGTTCCACCAGGGGGTGTCTTATGTGATGGCTTTTACTTTCGGTGCGAATCAGAGCCCGAACCGGCATTCCACGGCATACCAGAGCCTTTACCAGAGGAATGCCCAGATAACCGGTTGCTCCTGTGACCAATGTCTTCATGTTATCTCCATTTTACAGACATCTTTGGCTGATAATAAAGGGAAAACCATTCATTGGAGAGTGCTAGCGTAGCGTGCACAACGATCGCTGGCCAAATGGATTGGCTCTCCAGAGTCAGTAAACACATAACCACACCAAAAGGAATGGATGCCAAGGTTTCCTTGAGGCCTTTGGGAATATGGATTATCGCATAGAGACCAACATTAATTGCAATGGAAGTCGCTTGATTGTATACACTTAGAGTTGAAAATAGTAGAACTCCCCGAATAAGAAATTCATACGCTGCCACATATAGAACCCAGGTAAATGTACTAAATACTAATAACGAGAATGACCATTTTTCTTTTCTGATTTGCGGATACAGAGCTAAATTACTTGCACTGGATGCGTTGAAATAATTAATGCATTGTATAATGAAAATAATCCCAGTAACAAGCAACCAAATCATTTTATGTTTCTGAAGACCGAAGCCATAAAAATCAATTAAATGATTTTCGTAAATCAGCATGAATACAGCTGCCACTCCTCCTAACCAAATGAATCCCAGTATTCTTTGTAGATAGATTGCCCAGGCAGAATGGTCCAGTGACTTATTGACCTTAAGGATTTTCGCAATCCATTTCGCAGGTCCGGTGGAAAAAAAGTAGGGGAAGATGGTGATGGTTAGCGCAACAAGTGACAATAGGAAGAAAGATTTATTCGAAAAGATCATGTGGTGAAAGTAATTGAGCTGTCAAAATTTCATGAGTTTATTCGTTGCAATTAATCTGTCACGGAGGCAATCAATTGACTCAGGTTTTCTTCATGTCGCCGTTGCTTCTTTTCTATTGCCAGGTCTTTGGTTAATTTGGCACCACCGGCATAATATCGATAGAACCAGGGAATGACTGAAAGGGTAGCATCGAAAAGGCTGAGTTTTCGCGCAGTTTCAATAAATAGAAGGGTCAGGCCTGTATTTAATAATATGGAATTAATGCTATTCTTCGTCTCGCCCAATAAAATCTGACCCAACCCTGGAACGATATAACTTAGTATCTGGTAAGTTTTTGGATTCATCTTTTCAATTTGGAGAGCTCGTTTGATTTTTTGATTGATATTGTTTGCCACCAACGAATCCTGGGCTAAAATAAGGAACGCCGATCGGGCAGCTTCAAAATCCTTTAGTAAGTATTGACAATAACCCTCATAAAGTGCTATCCTCTCTGCATTGCCCTCGATGATATCGACCTGATAAAGTTCTGCGAGGGCCTTTTGAAATTCTTGTGTTTCGATGAATAGCTGAATTCGCTCAAACTGAATATCTGTCCTTATCTGTTGGTTGGAGATCGAAAAATAGGCTTGATCGAAATAATTTAACGCTTCCTGCAAATCATTTTTTACTATGGAAATATGAGCTAATTTTTCTGTCGCTCTCCCTCTAAATATATTAGATGAATCAAAAAATAAAACACGTTTATATGTTTTCTCCGACTGGTAAAATTCTCCCTTTTCAAACTGATTTTGAGCCAGGGTAAAAGTCTGCTCAAGATTTTGTCCCGACGCATGGATGAAAACGCTAGTGACGGCTATAAATAGTTTGATCCACTTCATGATAGATTCGGTTGAGATTACGAGCATTGTAATTTTTCGCGGATTGCTGGGCACCATAAATGTTGCCCAGGTAAAAGCCGAAACTGAGCCCTCCATAGAGCCAGCCGGTGAAGCTTTTGGTGCCACGTTTATGAAAGCCCCGGTAGCTCTGATAGGCCAACGCACCGACGAATAGGAAGCTGGTTATTCCTTCCTTGACGTTATTGGAATATATTTTACCTGTACCGGGAATGATAGCCGAATATACGCTGGCAAGCCAGGGTTTTTTGGGCCGGAAGGCCAGGACGGCTTCGATGTTTTCCTGATAGACGGGGCTCCACGGAAAATTACTAACCTGAGAAGATTTGACGAAATCTCTCGCCACTTCCCAATGCCTGGTTAATATCGAGAATTCGACTTGGCTGCGTAAAAGGGTGGATGAATCCAGATGCCTGAATCGGCCCAGGGCACTTACAAAAGCCATACTATCCTTCTGGAAAATCAAGGCCGAAAGGAGTTCTTTTTCGACACCTTGTGATCTGCCATTTGGAGTGCGATGCTCCGTTATTACCTGACAGGCTCTTTCGTATTGATTAAGTTTGCGGTAAGATTGTGACAACCGGATTAGTACCGAATCATCGGATGGGTGCATAAACAGAAGTCTGCTGTATTCTTCCGCCGCGTAGCCATAGTCCCCCTTAGTAAAAAGGTAGTTTGCAAATGCTTCCGTTGATTTGGCCGAATAGAGATCTTGAGCGTGGATAGCGAAACTACACCATAACCCTGCTAAAGTCATAAATACAAAATGCAATCTTGACACGGGCACCAATTATTCTACCGGATCTAAGAGCTGACCAGTGGAAAGATCAATTTGATAGTTTTCCGGACTTAGATAATTGCAGCGGGAAAGTCGGTCAAAGGCCCCCATTAAGCCTAATGCAACGCCTTTTTTACGTACCGAATGCAGACAGTAAGTCGAGCAGGAAGGTGAGAAGGAGCAGTTGCGATTATCTTGTGATGAAAAATAGTTCTTGTAAAACAAGAAGAAGAATTGCACCCCCATCTTTATTTCGTTGGTCTCGGTTTTCTCCACAACATATCCCGGTTCTTCCTTCGTGCGATCCAATTGACTCGAGAGAAAAGACACATCATTTTTCAAGGAAACTTGAGCCAAAACCGGCGCCAACGAAGTGCAACAAAGGAATAGTATTATCTTGACTCTTTTCACAAATCTTTGTGGTTTTGCTTCAGCCAAATTACATTTAATTTCTAAACCTTTTATCTGGGGTTTTGCGCAAATCGAAAAATCCTGTTCTCTTTTTTTGCGGTTAATTCAGATATTGCAAGTCGAACTTTCCACACGGGGACGAACCTACAATTACATGAAAAAAATCCTATATTTCACGGCTCTGCTTTCTCTGTTTTCGAATGCTACGAGTAAAGGTCAAAATTTTTCGATTGCAGACATTCTTTCGATGCCCTATTGTTCCGATCTCAAGGCTTCACCTGATGGCTTAAAAATAGCCTGGGTGGCCAACACCCGTGGTATAAGGTCCCTTTATACTGCTCGAGCACCTAATTTCACACCGCAACTAAGGTACCAAGCCACTGCTGATGATGGGCAACAGATCACTAATATAAGATTTGACCATAGCGGATCGCATCTCTACTTTGTGAAAGGCAGTGCAACAAATCGTGAAGGTGAAATAGCAAATCCGGCATCACAAGTTGTCTATCCCGTTGCACAGCTTTTTCAGGTCAATCTTGCGTCCAACGCTAAGGACACCATGGGCTCTTATACTAATTATCTGGTAGCCCCGGATGATCAAGATCTGCTCATTATGTCCGGTAAAAAAATTCTGAGCCTGGATTTTTCAACCCGTCAGCTGACGACTTTACTTGAGATGAGAGGATCTGTTTCCCATGTAACTTTCAATCGCGATGGAACGGCAATTACTTTCGTAAGCAATCGCAATGACCATAGTTTTATTGGCTATTATCAAATAGGTGATGCACGCATAAAGTGGTTGGCACCTTCCATTTATCATGACCAGCATCCGGTTTGGTCAAGAGATGGTGACCAGATTGCCTTTATCCGAACCCCGGGAGATGGGAAGGGTACACTTCCCAACATTACCGGAGGGAATCCATTTTCTATCATGATTTACGATCTGGAAAAGGAGCAGGTATCAGAAGTATGGCGCTCTCCTGGCGATGATGGTGGGTTTGCACAATATTATAATGAAGAACCATTACGGTGGGCGGGTGACCGTCATTTGCTCTTTTACTCGGAGCATGAAGGCTGGATGAAAATTTATGCACTAGATCTGTCAGATGGATCCGTCAAAAATCTTTTACCGGGCGATTGTGAAATAGAACACAGCTTTCTTGCTCATGAGGAGCAAGTATTGGTCTTCAGTACTAATTGCGGGGATATTGATCGCCGGGATCTTTATGAATTTGATTTGAAAAGCGGACTCTCCCGCCAAATCACTGACGGTGATGCCATAGAGACTGACCCCTTGTATTTGGAACCAAATATCTACGCATATCGCAAGGGAGAAGTTGATATTCCACAATCCATAGCCATACGAAATGAAGGACAAGAACAGCAGATCTTTCCTGTGAGTGAATCAAAAGCATTTCCTGTGAAAGATCACATCGTACCCCAACAAGTTGTTTTTCATGCGGAGGATGGTATGGAAATTCACGGTCAATTATTTGTCAAGGACTCCAATTCGAACTGCCCGGGAATTTTATTTATGCACGGTGGTCCCATCAGGCAAATGTTATTGGGCTACCACTATAGCAGCTATTATGCCAATGCGTATGCATTCAATCAATATTTGGCCAATTCCGGTTACGTCGTGCTTAGTGTGAATTACCGGGCAGGTATTGGCTATGGCAAATCTTTCCGGCGTGCCGAAGGGCAGGGCCCACGAGGAGCAAGTGAATATCAGGACATTGTAGCAGCAGGTCGATATTTGCAGACCCAGGCATTTGTAGATAGCACCCGAATAGGGCTTTGGGGAGGCAGTTATGGAGGCCTGCTTACGGCCCAGGGACTGGCGAGAAATCCTGACTTATTTAAGGCGGGAGTGGATTTTCATGGAGTACATGATTGGAGCTGGCGTGCTACCGATTTTTCCCAGGGAGGTTTTTGGGGCATTACCGAAGATCTGATGGAGCAGGCTTACAATGCATCGCCAGTTGCGGAGATGAACAGGTGGAAGTCCCCGGTTTTGCTTATTCATGGAGATGATGACCGAAACGTGATGTTTGGTCAGACAATTGACCTTGCCCAGCGCTTAGAGGCAAGGGGTGTGCATTATGAAATATTGGTTTTGCCAGACGAAGTTCACGGATTTTACCGGCATGAGTCTTGGGTGCGCTCTTATCAGGCGGCAGCAGATTTTTTTGACCGGTATCTGCAGAAGTAATATCGAGATAAAGCCAAACTTCAGGTTTGTGAGTGGTTATCTGAGGTTTAATTCGATTGGTGCTGTTTCTTAAATTCAAGATCGTAAAGCTGGTCACTGCCAGATTCGTTAATTACGATATTTTCAAATGATAGTACCCGCTGGATTTTTTTGTCGGCTTTTTCAACTATATGCGCGATCTTTCCTGGAATCGGGAGTCCGTCGATTAC
>JABDLW010000252.1 GCA_013001805.1 Saprospiraceae bacterium
ATATTGACACCAATCAGGGGCTCACCTTCACTATCTTGAACCGACCCCGATATCACTTTTTGTGCCAGGACTTGAAAATTTAATGAGCACAAAATCAGACAAACGGCAAACGAAATCCTGAATGTTAATTTTTTCATAGTTTTCATTTTAATACAACATTTAAGGTTAATTCCACGTCGGAGTCCGGACCGATGCCAAATCGGAATTCTCCTGGCTCAAAGACCCATTGCAAGTCGCTATTGTAAAATTTTAATTCTTCTGTCGATAGGCTAAATTTTACCTCTTTACTTTCGGACGGTTGCAGGAAAACCTTTTCGAAGCGTTTTAATTCCTTTACCGGACGAGTGACACTGGCCACGGGATCCCGCATATATAACTGAACAATCTCATGCCCTGCCACTGACCCGGAATTGGTCAAAGTGACAGAGAAATTTAAATCTTCCTGATCAGAAATTTCAGTTTTATCAACGCTCATATTTGCATACGAAAATGTCGTGTAACTAAGTCCATAGCCAAAGGGAAATAATGGATCATTGGCAACATCCAAATACTTGCTTGAATATTTGTTGTCAGGCTGCATAGGCCTACCGGTATTTTTCACATTGTAAAAAATGGGTATTTGGCCTTCGTTTCGTGGAAATGTTACGGGTAATTTACCACTGGGATTATGGTCGCCTGACAGAACATCTAATATAGCCGGGCCAGCCATTGTGCCGGGCTGCCAGGCCTCAATTATCGCGTCTGCAATCTGCAATTCCCAGTTAAGACACAGTGGGCGACCACTAATTAAAACCAAGATGATTGGTTTATTCAGTTCACTTAGCCTTTTTATCAATAATTGTTGTATATCTGGAATCCGAATCTGAGAACGGCTGGCTGCTTCCCCACTCATATTGAAATGTTCACCTACTACCATGATGATTTTATCAGCAGTTTCTCCTTTTTCTATAGCTTCGGAAAATCCACTGGTGTCTGTGCCTTCGATCGTGCATCCCTGCGCATATGCAACTTTTTTACCAGCTTGATTAAATGCATGTAAAACGCTGGTGGTTTGGTTTGCCTGACCTGCGGCATGCCAGGAGCCCAGCATATCTATGGGCGAGTCGGCCAGTGGTCCTATCAATGCAATTTGATCGCTATCCTGAAGTGGTAATACAGAATTCTGATTTTTTAAAAGCACCATTGAATTTCTGGCTATTTCCCGGGCTAATTCTTTGTTGGCACTGGAGAGCACAACCTCTTTCTCACGCTGCTCGTCTGAATACCGGTACGGATCATCAAATAGACCCAATTTATTTTTAGCTTGTAAAATTCTCTTTACCGACAGGTCGATCGTCTGAATACTTACTTCACCTTCAGCCAATAAATCTTCCAGATAATCATAGTAAACAGCACCCTGCATATCCATATCAAGGCCAGCATTAATGGCCAACCGGCCGGCATCCTTGTTGTTTGCTGCGTAGCCGTGAGGTACCATCTCATTGATTGATGTATAGTCCGAGACGACAAAACCTTCAAATTTCCAGGTGTCCCGCAAGATTTCCTCTAGAAGGTATCTATGGGCCGATGCTGGTATGCCGTCTAATTCATTGAAAGAGGTCATAAAAGTCATTGCACCGGCATCAACGCAGGCTTTAAAGGGGGGTAAATAGGTTTCCCACAATGTGCGCTTTGAAATATCCACTGTATGATAGTCTCGACCAGCCTGGGCTGCTCCGTATGCTGCGAAGTGTTTGGCACAGGCCAATAATGTATTGTTTTTTGTAAGATCATTCCCTTGAAATCCCCGGACTCTTGCTGCAGCGATTAACGATCCCAGGTACACATCTTCACCGGCTCCTTCGGCGATTCTACCCCATCGTGGGTCACGGGCAATATCCACCATGGGTGCAAAGGTCCAGTGCAATCCTCCCGCAGTAGCTTCTTCCGCAGCGATGCGGGCAGCTCTCTCAATCAGCTCAAGATCCCAGGTAGCCGCTTCCCCCAGAGGGATGGGAAATATGGTTTTGTAACCATGAATGACATCATATCCGAACAATAGCGGAATGCCTAGCCTACTTTCTTCAATGGCCACTTTCTGCAGGGATCGATTATAGGCAGCTGTGTGGGCGTTAAAAATGTTTCCGGCACGGCCACTGCGAATGTCTTCAAGATAATTCTCACGAATAGTTGGACCTGTGGTTGCCCAATCGCTGGTGAATAAGGTGAGTTGGCCAATCTTTTCCTCCAGGGTCATGATAGAAATAAGCGAGTCGATTTTATCGTCTGTAAATGATTGAGAAAAAGATGACAACTGACAAGTTATTATTATTAATACAGAAAAATGTCGAATAAAAATCATCTCAATATTTTTTAGTTTGTGGCATTTCGCCATAAATAGTAGTCAGTATCAGAATTCATCTTTGACATCCTCTAATCTTCCAGCCAACCTCCCTTAAAACCAGCTTTTTTTAATCCGGTTTTGATGTAGGGACTTTTCCTCATTAGGTTCCAGACAAATTCATTTTGATGATTCTGAATTTGAATTAAAATGGGGCCCTGATCGATGCCGAGATAATCATGGTCAAACCAGCCTTTTTCTTTTGTGTCTTCAGTAAATGTATAACTCAAATTAAATGCATCTTTAAACCCATATTCACCTACTAAATTTTCGTAATTGTTTTCCCACATATATTTCAATGCGGCAAAACATTCTTCGGGTGCAAATGGAACAGATCCTCCTGCCGCTGTCGGAGAGATGGTTCCATCATCTCTCACACGAAGAGCCGATGCTCCCCGGGCTGAATACTGCATAAACCGCATTTTCGTTCCGTTCCAGAGTGTGTCCAGACCGGGAGGTCCGTCACAGGCCGTAAGACCCCATTGGTTTTCATGGTACCCAATAAATTGCAGGGGATTTTCGATGCAATAAGCACGATTTGCCAGGGTAGCTCTTCGCGAGTTTTCAAAGTAATCAATGCCTTTCTGTTGCATGTAGTCATCCTGAATTCCCCGAAAATCGATATACATTTGACTATACTGATGTCCGAATAAAGGTGAAAATTGCAGGAATTCGTACCCTTTAAATTCACCCCATTCGTAGGTTGAAGTCCAACCCTGCCAGGCATCATCAGCAATGGGATGGGTGGGAGAACCCATGGCCATGATCAGCAAGACCATTGCCTCATTGTATCCATCCCAGGACGCAGGAATATAACCCCTTTCCGGTCGCCACCCCATACTGAGCTTACCTTCATTGACATACATCCAATCCCATTCAACCCGTCGAAAAAGAGCATCCCCGAGCTGTCGTATTTCTTTCTCCATATCATTATCAAGATCAAAGTACTCGATTGCTGAAATAATTCCCGCCATCAGCAGACCGGTATCAATACTTGATAGCTCCACATTTTTATAACGCAAGGCTTGATCGATAGTGAGAAAATGATAGAAAAACCCTTTGTACCCGCTCACTCCGGAGCTGTCGGGTCCTTGCGGCAGATTGCTCAAAATGCGAAGGGTGTTTAAGACACGATCCGCGGCTTCGGCTCGGCTGACATAGCTGTTTTCTACTCCAACCAGATAACTCGTGAGTCCAAATCCAGTCGCAGCAATACTACTGAATCTCAGGGTAGGATGTCTGTCTGGAATTTGCAGATTATCCGTGTAAGCTTCGTCCCAGAAAAAACGAAACGTTCTCTTTTTTAGTTCTTCAATGGAAAAAGGAGTGGCACTATTTACGTTGCTATCTTGAGGTTCATTCTTTGCTTTATTCGCACAACCAAATGCCAAAATAAGTAATATAACCCAGATGTAAAGTTGCCTCATATTTATGTTTAATTAGTGGCTTAATTAAATAATATTTTCTCTTTTTTTTCCGGCTGTGCACTAGAATGCAGTAATGAATAATTGAGAAATCATAGCAGGCCTGTGACCCAATAATCCGGCTGATGGATCTTGACCCTTGCACTCTGAAGATAGAAATATGGAGGAGCAAGGATAGAGTATCCCCGCTCCTCCGGGAATTAATTACTGCTTGACAAATTTTCCATTTCCCGCCAATTTACCTTCCAGGTTAAAAACTTGTATAAAGTAAATGCCAGGTTCGTAGCTGCTTACATCAAACTGTGAGTTTGATTGAAATCGATCCCTCAGGGTAATCACTTTTTGACCAACCGTATTGTAGATCTCAACCCGGCTAAATACCTCAGGTGACTCAATACGAATAACCTCGGCAGTAGGATTGGGTATCACTGCAAAGCTTGGCACCGGATCAAAATTGAAGATCGATGTTGTACTTTCACAACTGGTACCAGCCACCCTTATGTTGTCGAAATAATAGGTCTTATTTTCAGTAGGAATATTCTCCCGGTCGAAAATCAAGGATATGGTTTTGAACTGGTCATTAGGAAAATCACTGAAATTCCAGGTAATGGTCTGCCACTCATTGGGAGTGGTGTATTCCTCCAGGTTATCTGGTGCATTGACCACTGTGAGTCCGTTCTCCAGTTTTAAACCTACCATGGCCGCGTGATCCATCAGCACATCCATGCTTATGTTCATGTTGTCAGGGTCGACAAAATTGATGGGTGTTTCTCCTCTCAGGAATGTTCCCGCAAAAGGTCTTACATTATCCGACCCATCACCGATACCGGTTGATTCGACAA
>JABDLW010000278.1 GCA_013001805.1 Saprospiraceae bacterium
AAGGGTGCCTTAAACAATTCAATACCCTCCAACATCTCTGGAGATATTAATGACAAGTCGACGGAACGGTCATTGGCATCATTCGCCGGCATTCGCACACCATTTACGGTGATGGCGTTGAATTTGGGCTCCAAACCCCGCACCACAATCTTTTGACCTTCTCCACCACTGCGGTTTATCGAGACACCTGGCAATCTTGCAATAGCTTCTGCGGCGTTGACATCGGGTAATTCCTGGATTCTGTCAGCAGCTACAATATTAGAGATTGACTCGGCATTCAATTGCTGATTGATGGCTTTCGCCTGACCCAGAGCTTGTCCGGTTACAATTACTTCTTGTCCCAGAACGACATCAGCTTCTAACTCCACTTTAATATTGACACTTTCACCTCCACTGATCTGAACCGACACTTCCTGCACCACAAAACCTAAAAATGAGACCATGACGATATGTTCACCTTCACTGAGACCACTCAGGATAAACTGACCGTCGATATCAGTGACGGTACCGGTTGTCTCACTGCCCTGAAGATAGACAGCAGCTCCGGGTAAGGTCGATCCTTCTTCTTTGTCGGTAACGATTCCACTAACGGTACCACTTTGAGCAAACGCGCTAAAGGCACTACATAGTAGCATAACAAATAATACCAAACAATGTATAGCTGGCTTCATAGACTTGCGTGTTTTAAGTGAATTGGCAGTAAAAAATTCCCAGAATCAAATATTCTAACAACTTTCAAAGTACAAATTAAGTAGTCGTTTTTCAACAAAAGTCTAATATTAGTGTGAAAATCGTACCGAAAGTGACTATTTGTCGCTTGTTAGCCGGTGAACTTGTGAGGGAGTCACCGAATATTCCTTTTCAAAGCACCGGGAAAAATAACGCACATCCTTAAATCCGACCATCTTTGATACTTCGGCTACGGTATGTGAATTCTGCTGCAGAATTTGATGCGCACGTTTCATCCGGACAGATTTGACCAGATTATTGGGGGTCATAGAGGTCAAACTTTTGATTTTGCTAAAAAGCAGCTGCCGGCTTACCATCATCAACTTCGCAAATTCATTGGCTGTAAAACTGGAATTATCCATGTTTGCTTCTATCGTCAACAATGCTTTTTCCAGAAAGGATTCATCTATTGATGAATACTTGACAGATTCCGGTTCCATCTTTAACGCTCGCGTCAATCTGACACGAATTCGTGCTCGGCCCTCAAGTAGATTAGAGACACGAAGTAAAAGTTCATCCGGATCGAAAGGTTTAATCAAGTAGTCATCGGCTCCTGCTTTCAAACCTTCCAGGAGTGCCTCTTTGGCTGATAATGCAGTTAACAAAATTACTGGTATATGACTGGTCTCTGGGTCGTCTTTCAGAATGGAACATAATTCCATACCACTGACTTCATCCATTAGTACGTCACTTATAATCAAGTCTGGCACTTCACGCCTGGCTATCTCAATACCTGCCTGCGCAGAATTCGAAACCAAAACCCTGTAATCGTTTGAGAAAATCTCTCTTAAATACTGAAGTAGCTCCCAATTGTCCTCGATGATTAGCAGGCGAGGTGCATGCTCGTTTATGTCATTATTACTCTTACTCCCAACGACAGGTAGTTTTCCATTAGCATCAATTTGCATTTCGATACTGTTCGATTCGACTGTCTCCTGCCGAAGAACGCTGCGGCTAAAATGTTGGGCTCCTTTAGGAATTGTCACTATAAGATTGGATCCTCCATTTTCCGCATCCGCAAAATGAATAGATCCCTGATGCAAATCAATCATTCTTTTTGACAGCGCCAAACCAATGCCCGAACTTATATCCGGACCTTTCCCATGGGATAAATGGACATGACGCTCGAATATTTTGTCTTTTATTGCTTCGGATATCCCTACACCTGTGTCTGACACGGTTAAAGTAACGGAAGCATTTTCCTCCTTTATACCGAGATAAATCTGATCTCCCGAGGTGGTAAATTTAAATGCATTGCTGAGTAGATTTGAGATTACTTTTTCCATTTTGTCCCGGTCGATCCAGAGCATTAGAGAGGGAACCTGGGCATAAAACACAAAATCAATATTTTGCATTTCTGCTCTAATTTGAAATTGGTTAAAGATTTTTTTTGCGAAATCAACAAATTCAGTTTCTTCAACTTTTAGTTCTAAATGGTCGGTCTCAGCTTTGCGAAATGTAATCAACTGATCAACCAGATCCAACAATTTGAGTGCATTGGATTTTATTGAACGCAATTGCTTGGAAGTTGACTTGAAGCCGCGATGGGTATTGATAAGTCGATCCAATGGACTAAGGATTAATGTCAAAGGACTCCGGAACTCATGCGCAATGTCCGTGTATAGTCGGAGTCTTGCTTCATGTAGCTCCTCTTGCTGTTGTTTGCTCAATTTTTCTAAAAAGACACTTCTCCTTAATCGCACAAAATACATTGCCAGATAGGTCAGTACCAAACCTAATAGTACGTAAATACACTTTGCCCAGAAACTCCGGTAAAACGGTGGAGTCACTGTTATTTTAATCACTCTTTCTCCAAGAGAAGCATTTGCAGGAATATTACTTCCCCGCACTCTGAATAAGTAATTACCTTCCTTTTGAATTGTGTAGGTTGCGTAGGGGATGCCCTTTTGATATTGCCAATCCTTATCCAGTCCCTCCAGGACGTATCGGTAAAAATGCTCCCCGGAGTGAGCATAATCAAGCACGGCAAAACCAATGGCAAAACTGGCACGACCATAAGGAAATTTTAGCTGAGTCGTATAATTCAGTGAATTTTCCAAGGGGGAAATATGAAGGCTATTGCCCATCTTTAGGTCAGTAAATACC
>JABDLW010000304.1 GCA_013001805.1 Saprospiraceae bacterium
AACTTATTATTTGTCGCGTCAAGCTCGACCCATCCTGAGTTGGGAACATAAACTGCGATCCACGCATGTGATGCGTCAACACCCACGAGTTTTGGCTTGCCTGGGGGAGGAATCGTCTCGATGTATCCACTCATGTACCGGGCAGCCAGTCCCAGAGATCGTAGGCAGGATAACGCCAGATGTGCAAAATCCTGGCACACGCCTTTTCGATGCTGAAAAACCGATTCCAGGGGTGTACTGATTTCTGTAAAGCCTGGCGTGAAGGCAAACTCTTGAAATATTCTGGAGCAAAGATCTAAAGAGGCTTCCAGAATTGGACGCCGTGGGGAAAAAGATATTTGGGCAAAATCGTAAATCTCCCGGTGAAAAGATACATGGGGTGACTCCAGGTAAAACTGACGGGTGTCATTTTTTGCTTCGGTAGTAAGGAGCCAGGAAGCTACATCTTCCCATGGAGTGGTAGATGCCGGATCGAGGGAAGCCCAATTGGGCTCAAAAACCCTGATGGTACTGTCTGATTGAACAACCAAATGATCGTGCGTCTCTTCGATGGAAAAATAAACAATCGGATTATCAAAAAAATCAATTCTCTGGGTTCGAATATGGGGATCAGGATCAATAATACAATGATAATCAATGACTTCCTGATCAGGAAAATTTCCCGGCCCCTGGCAGATAAGATTATGACAAAGTGTGGCAGGAAATCGATATTTATATTCGGTAATATGTTTGATATTATAGATCATATATCGGGTAAACGTGAAGCTTTGATCAGACCGTATTGTCCTATGGTGTGACTAAAGTAGTTTTCTACAATTAAATCCGAAGTTTCGGTCATTAGCTGATATAATCTGCTAAGCAAATCTTCCAATTTGTCTCGATATGCCTTACGTTTATCTACAGCTGTTAATTCATTAATTTCACTAAGCAGCACAATCATTTTTGCCTCCAAAATCTTCTTGTCTATTTTTGGAAGTACCGGTAGCTGGTCATTTTTTGGTAACTCTTTGATCAGAGTTTCCAATTGTGTAAGTAGATAAATCAGTGACCGGGGTGACTCGGGGACATTTAGAAGAAGTTTGAGTACACCACTCAAGACCAGATTTGATCGATAGCGGTACCGGTAGGTAAGAAGACTGTCATTACAGAGTAAGATCACTTCCATCAACACTTTATCTACATCACCTTGTTTGGGATAAACCAGAGTGGAACGCATTAATGTTGCAGAACAAACGGCAGATTCAACAGACCGTCCTATGTTAAGCAGACGCCAGCTGGATTCGCGGGTCATACTATCCAGGTTCAATCCATTAAATGCCATGAGCCCAACAATTAGCTGATCCAGGGCATTATGGATGGTCGTTAAATCTCCTTCCATATTCTTCAATCGTTCCCAGTCATTGCTGATGCCATCGAGGATCCGCCAGGTGTCCAAACTTAACCGGTCACGTACCGCATAGCTGTTGTTTAACATTCCTTGCAGAGAATGGGCCAAAGATCCCACTCGATCTGCGTCGAGTGCTAGCGAGGTCAATTCCGGAGTTGGATTGCGCAAAAGAGCTTCACTGTGTTTTTTATCTTTTTTTACTCCCGCGAATCCTGGATAGGTTATGGTTAAGTGTGTCAGGCTACGCAAAAGGACGGTAAGCACTTGATCTTGCTCTTCTCCCGCCGCAACATCAGATTCATTAAATTTTCTCAACACAATTCGCAGCATGCGTACAGTATAAACTACGCGTTCCAAGTACCTGCCCAACCAATAGAGACTTTCACCCGCGCGACTCGGCAAGAGATTTTGTACCGGCTGCACTACGCGATTTCGTACTTTTGGCTCTGTCAAAGCTTTAATAGTACTGGGACCGAGTACCCAGGCATCTTTACTAATACCACCGGTCTGATTAGAGACATTGAAAAAACCACGTGAAACCGAGGTTCTGGAAAGTCCACCTGGCATGACCGAATATGACTTGGCGGCGATATCGGCAGCTACGAAACTTCTCAGTAATGCATTCTTAGGTTGCAACACTCCATCTACAAGTGATGGGGTTGTAGAAAAACTCACCGTTTCCTGGCCGACATAGAGATAAGGTCTTTCACGAATTTTAGCACCTAACTCGTCTACTTGCGCACTGGTCAAAGAGCCGCCAAAGATGGAATGATTCTTATGGCTGCGATAGATGTTTTTAATAATTAAATGCCTGATATTGTCCAGCACATAATTTTTTTCCTGTTCTTGTCCACACCACCACGTTGCTACCGATGGTAAGATCAAATCCTCTCCCATAATTTCTCTGCAGAGTGAGGGTAAAAAAGCCATTAGGCCTGGGTTCTCCAATATCCGGCAACCAAGCGGATTTACGATGGTAACATTCTTTTGCCTTACGGCCTCCATAAGGCCGACAACACCCAATTGTGAATCTGCTCTGAATTCCAAAGGATCGCAGTACACATCATCAACTCTCCGTATGATCACATCTACTTTTTCCAATCCTTTAAGAGTCCTAAGCCACACATATCCATCTCTTACGGTAAGGTCCTGACCAAAGGCCATCACAAAACCGAGAAAGGAAGATAAATAAGCATGCTCGAAATAAGTCTCGTTAGTAGGGCCAGGTGATAGGATGACTATCCTAGGATCTTCTTTTTCACCGGGAGATAAAAGTGCCAGACTTTCTCTTAGGGTTTGGTAATAGGAAAAAATTTTCCGTACCCGGTTATCCCGGATAAGATCGGGAAAAACCCGGGTCATGGCAGCACGGTTTTCCAGAGCATATCCGGTACCAGAAGGAGCATCGGTTCGGTCATTTAGCACCCACATTTGTCCATTTGGTCCACGGGCCAGATCAGCCGAATAGTGTATTAATTGTTGGGATCCTGGCAATCTGATTTTATCGGCCTGACGCAGGAAACCCTGATGATTATAGATCATTTCCAGTGGCAAGCCATTCGACCGCAGTAACGAGCGTGAACCATAAATGTCCAGTAAAATCTGATTTAAGAGATTGACCCGTTGGATGAGTCCTCTTTCCGTTCGATCCCAGTCTTCGCTGCTGAAAATCATCGGGATCGGATCCAAATCCCAAGGCCGGTTTATTCCTTCGGGATCTCCGTAAATATTATATGTGACTCCATTCTCCCTTAACTGGCGCTGAACTTCGCGCTGTTTTTTTTGCAAGGTATCCAGACCCATATTATCATAGGAACCCAGTATTTTACGCCAATGAGCCCAAACATCACCGTTC
>JABDLW010000308.1 GCA_013001805.1 Saprospiraceae bacterium
GCGTAGAGGCAAGGTGACTCTTTATAAGCCCGAAGCTAATCAAGGCCGGGGCAGCTTCAAGCATTTCTCCGCGGAAGAAGGTTTGAAGGGCGATGTTGTTAAAGCCATATTAGAAGATAGTGGTGGGAATATATGGTTTGGAATGATGCCGGGAGGGGCGAACCGTTATCACCCTGCAGGTTTCACTTACTACACGATAAAAAATGGCTTAGCGCAAAATGTTACCCGGTCTATGTTTAGAGACAGCAGGGGGGCTATTTGGATCGGACATTTTGGCGCTTTCACCATCTATGAGCCCGGAGGGAACGGTCTGAATTCCGGTAAGTTCATCCAATATGACGGACAAAGTGGGTTTGGCGTGGATGGTTCTTGTCGTCCCCGGATGGAAGACAGCCGCGGGAATGTATGGATGTACTATCGTAATCGGAGGGGAGTAAGACGCTATACCCCCGACGTTGACCGGACAGGCGGCCTGTTTACCCATTTCACAATGGAGGAGGGTTTAAGTGGCGACCAAATTACAGGCATGCTGAGAGATAAGCAAGGAAATGTGTGGTTTGCGACTAATCATGGGGTGAGTTGCTATGTTTACAGCACCGACACGCTGGATAGGCTCAGTGGAAGTTTTACCCATTTTACTACGAAAGAAGGTTTAAGCGGTAACCAGGTGAGAGGAATGCTGGAAGACAAGCGGGGAAATCTCTGGTTCCCAACTGATAACGGCCTGAGTTGCTTCGATCCTGACGAAGCCCGGGATGGGATAAGCGGGCGCTTTACCCACTTCGCAATCCCAAAGGGCGCGAGTGGTAGTAGCATGCTGGAAGATAGCCGGGGTAATTTGTGGTTTGGGGTCAAGAAGAATGGCGCCTACTGTTTTGTTTTCGACACAAGTGCTCATGATGCCATTGCTGGAGCCTTCACTCTTTTTACCACTGAGAATGGTTTAATTGATGATAGCGTCGAGAGAATTTTCGAGGATAGCGATGGGAACCTATGGTTTGCAACAGCAAATGGCTTGAGCCGCCTTGCTCCCTATCCGGATTCTCCCGACGGGCCGGGTAGAAATTTTACCCACTACACGATGGAAGAAGGCTTAAGTGGCAATCACATCGGACCGATCACTGAAGATAAGCAAAAAAATATCTGGATAAGCACGACATTGGGAATAAGCTTATTGGTTCCTCTCGCCAAAGAAGACACCTCTTCGAAAACAGGAAATTACCAAATAATCGCTTATAATCGGGCCAATGGCCTCAAACAATTAGAACGTGCTATTTCTGTTATTCTAGACAGTAACTCCAATCGGATCTGGTGGAGATCAAACGAAGGCCTAACCATGCTGAATCTTGATCAATTCCAGGAGCCAAAGGCCTCTCCGGCTACCGTCCGTCTGAACACCATAGAAATTAAGCAGCATTTTCTTGATTACCGCAGACTACAGGATGCCACCTACCAAGGCCAAATAGCTTTTGGCGAAAGGCTGGTGGAAAGCTTTAATTCCGTACCGGCTTTTTATAATTACCCGCTCAATTTATCATTACCTTATCGTCTCAATCATCTGACCTTTCACTTTTCCGCCATCGACTGGCAGGCGCCTCATAATTTGAGGTACCGTTATATCATGGAAGGGCTGGACGACGAATGGAGTGCACCCAGCCGGGAAAATGAAGCGGATTACCGCAACCTGCCACCGGGCTCATATACCTTTAAGGCCCAAGCCATTGGTGCGGCGCAGATTGAGAGCGAGATCCTTGCGTATGATTTCCGAATTCTCCCTCCCTTGTGGCTAACCTGGTGGGCCTATGTGATATACGCCGGCAGTGGACTGTTAATACTTTATAGCATTCGAGAATATGAACTCCGACGTTACCGGGCCCAGGCCGAAAATCGAAGGTTAAGGGAACTCGATGCTTATAAAACCAGCCTATATACCAATATCGCCCACGAATTCCGAACTCCCCTGACCATAATCTTGGGGATGGTCTCCCGGATTAAGGAGGATCCCAAAAAGTGGTATCATGAGGGCATGCATATGATCGCTCGTAGTGGCAAACAACTGCTCCTTCTGGTCAATCAGATGCTGGATCTCAGAAAACTGGATAAAGGCAAGCTTAAACTAAATCTTCAACAGGGAGATCTAGTAGGATTTCTCAACTATCTGATTCAATCTTTTGAATCCTTTGCCGCAAGTAAAAACATCCAATTACATCTGCTTAGAGAGATTAATCATTTGGAAATGGACTTTGATCCGGATCAACTCACCAAGATCGTGAACAACCTCTTATCCAATGCCATCAAATTTACACCCGAAGGAGGGCAGGTATATGTTACCATTCGAAAAGCGGTAATTCAAAAATATGAGTTCTTAGAAATCCGAATCCAAGATACCGGAATCGGAATTCCAGCCAAGGATATCGCTCATATTTTCGATCGGTTTTATCAGGTAGATCTTACCTCAACCCGAAAACGAGAAGGTGCTGGGATCGGATTGGCACTGGTAAAAGAATTGGTGACCCTAATAGGCGGAGAAATCAAGGTGTATAGCCAGGTGGGAGAAGGAACACATTTTGAAGTCCAACTGCCAATCACCCGGTCCCCCCGCAGAGTCGAGGGCGGAGCGCAAATAAAAGATCCATCAACCTTCACAGAGTTGACAGCAAGTGTCGCTTCTACTACGACCACTGCAGATAGCAGTGAAATTGGAACTATAAAGAGAGGACAAAAAACCACAGTCGGGGCAATTCCAACAGGAGACCTTCCCACCATCTTATTAATCGAAGACAATAGGGATGTACTCACCTATCTTGCTTCTTGCCTCGAAGACCATTACCAGCTCGAGTTTGCCATGAACGGGAAGGACGGAATTGATCAAGCTCGGGAAATTGTACCAGACATCATTATCAGCGACATCATGATGCCCGAGAAGGATGGATATGAGGTTTGTGCCACTCTAAAGGAAGATATCCGCACCAGTCATATCCCTATCATCCTACTCACCGCCAAAGCCGATCAGCAAGCCAAACGGGAAGGTCTCAAAACCGGTGCTGATGCCTATCTAACGAAGCCTTTTGACAAAGAAGAACTAGTGATCCGCATTGACAATTTATTAGCACTACGGCGTAAACTGCAAACCTTTTACAACAACTTGGAATTGGCCCAACCTATAGATTCATCTACCTTGACGAAGGAGGAGCACTTCCTCCAGGAGCTGCAACAAACGATCGAAGAAAACCTCTCCAACGAAAACTTCTCCATCTCCTACTTGTGCCGAAAAATGGCGATGAGCCGAAGCCAGTTGCACAATAAACTCAAAGCCCTTACCGGGCTTTCCGCCTCCCATTTCATCCGTGCCATCCGGTTAGAGAAGGCGAAAAAATACCTTCAAGATTCCGATCTGAATATATCTGAGGTGGCTTATGAGGTAGGGTTCCGAACTCCAGTATACTTCACTCAGGTTTTTACCGAGGAGGTGGGGGTGTCGCCAAGTAGATATCGGACGGAGAGGGTTTGATCGATTAACGATTGTCGATTGATCTAACCACCATTTTTTTGAAGACAACGAAATTGGATGCTAATTTCAAGATAGTTGAGGTGATTTGGACATTGATTCTGGCTATAGTAGTTAATCCATAGTGTTCCACGATTTGGAATATAAAGCGTCTTATTTGTGCTTCCTCTACCGGACTAGGTCATGTAGTGTTTTCACACGAACCTTAATATATTCATAAGTCCCGGAATTCCCGTGCTCCCTCTGTCAATTTTGGAAATCGTCCTCTAATTGTATCGATAAGTGTATTCCGATTGTTGTGGGTTTTTTTCAACTTTTCTTCTTGTTAATGTAGTGTTTTTATATCTAAAATATTATTCAAAATAATTCTAAAAAAAAATCAGCCTAATCTTTACCGGTATGGTCAAATAATTTAGCAAAAACCCATTCATTTTGTCTAATCATATTTATACTCCTCACATAATCAAAGCAAAATGGTCTCGGTATTCATTCTGAAACAGGGTTATCTGTGATTTTTCACCCTGTCAAAATCTTTATCTGAGCACCCACGATTTGTACTGGCGACGCTAAGTTCATTATTTAAATAATGTGACGTCGTCTGATATCGGAAATATCCAATTTTAAGTCTAAGAGTCAATTTAGAATCATTCTAATATAAACCTGAATCATAAACGGAGCGTCATGTCACATTTCTACCTAGTGATCAGATCTTAATCACTAAATTAATGATCCACCATTGATGGCCGACTCACTTTTTTCGAGCTATTTACGCCATGATGGAATTTATCTTTCCATGCATATTGTGCTGGTTGCACTGGCGATTTCTCCGTCTTATAAAGTACGTTCAACTATGTAATATCAGCAACGGCACCGGACTATTGAAGGTCTGCTTCAGGGTAACACTCTTACTAAACAGTCTGGTAAAAAAACCTTTTTTACTCCGAATTAAACAAAGTAACTGTGTGCCATCGTTATTCAAATACTCCACCAGATGTTCATTTATACTTCCGGAACTAGTGATGTAGGTAATGGAAGGGTTGAGATCAGCGATGGGTTCCAGGAATTTTTCGATTTGCGGTTTTTTCTCCTCAGCAACATGCAGCACATTTATTTTACAATTTGACATCACCGCCAATTCCCGCAATGGCTTGACAACTTCGCCCGGGATAGGATGATCACTGATGGCAAAAGAAATCCTTTCCAATGGTTTGTATTGGTAGTCGGAAGGAATTACCAGTACGGGAGCAGATGTGCTTGAAATAACTCCACCGGCAACACTACCCAAAAACACCTCCTTCAGTCCACTGGCGCCCTTGGTACCCATCACAATAAAATCATATTCACCACTGTTCCCCAGGGAGCTTATCGTGGAAACAGCTTCACTGTTAATAATTTTGGTGTGAATTGAAACATCTGAATATTCGGACTTGATCCTCCGAATCAGAGCATCCATCTCCTTTCTGGCATCGTCCTCGAGCAACTTATCGATCGAAATCATATGGAAGGCGCGCGTACTGGGCTTATATGTATGCAAGATGGTAAGTTCATGGTCTGTCGCACCGAAAAGGTGTATGGAGTAATGCAGTGCATTTAGGGATGCATCAGAAAAATCGACAGGAACAAGTGTTTTCTTCATGGCAAAATTTTTAAGCGTTTAGTAGAATCAATGCCAGATCTCCCTTTTCTATAAAGAGTTTTCCAGGACTTTTCTGATTTCAGGAGTTGTCTCTCATCTTACCTCTTAGGCAAACTTCTAAAAATATTCTTTAGAGAATCTTTAGAAATGATCCAAATAATGGTGTCTTACAAAAAAAACTTAAAATAATTTTGAGATGGCTATCCAAAAGGCAACTCTAAACTACCAAAAAGTAGCTGGGTGGCTGTTTTATGACCTTAAGTTTCTCTAAAGAATTAAGAAATAAATTTGTCTTTATTAAACTGGAAAAATCAACGTTATAGTTAAAGATTTTCAACATCCTTGATTAAAAAATAAATTGTATGAAGCTACTAGAAAGGATCCTTCTTGCCAGCGACTTCAGTGATTCTTCAGAGAATGTCCTTGGCAATGCGATAGAATTTGGTAAGATCTTCCAATCGGAAGTGATCCCAATACATATTCTACCCGACAACGTGGATAAAAAGGTTAAAACCTTCCTGCAGGAAGCCGCAACCAACAAACTTAACCAAACGGTCGAAAAAATCAAAAATGAAGGATTAGCAGTGCGAAATCCACTTCTGGAATTTGGCTCTCCCTCCGAAATTATTACCCAAACAGCAGTGGCAGTGAATGCCAACCTGATTATTGTTGGTGCTGGTGAGCGAGAAAACGGAGTAAAATTTCCCCTGGGGACAACAACCACCAGAATTATACAAAAAAGTGAAAAACCTGTATTTGTCGTAAAGAAAGATAAGCCTCTCAATGTTCAGCACATTTTGTGCCCGGTAGATTTTTCTGACACTTCTAAGCAAGCGTTAAAAAATGCCATCACGATAGCGCATCGTTTTAAAGCAGAACTGACGATCCTGGCAGTGAGTGAGACAGAAGGACCTCCCTGGACCAGCACCGAAAAAGCATTTGGTCATTTTCTGGAAAAATTGAACCTTTCCGGGCTAAGCTGGCACAAGGAAATACGGGCAGGCCAAGCTGCAGAAGAGATTCTGAAGATAATTCCGGCGAAAATGATTGATTTGCTGGTGATGGGAACGGTAGGAAGAACGGGACTAAGCCGTTTGATTATGGGTAGTGTAACCGAAAAGGTAGTCCGGGAAGTACCGTGTTCGTTTATAACCATGAAATCGGAAGACGTCATCCGTCTCCAGCTAGAAAATGATATTCGCGATATCGAAAACCACTATAATACGGGAATGCAATTGATGGAGGACGGATTTTATCTTGAAGCCATTAATCAATTTAAAGTTTGCCTAAACATAAGCAGCATGCACGTTCCTGCCTATTTTGGCATTGCCAAGGTTTACGAAAAAATGGGTAAAACAGATCTCAGCAAAGTCTACCGAAACAGCGGTAAAGAAATCATAGACCGACTTTGGTATGAGAAAATCGAACACGAAGTAAGAAGTCTAAAAGGCAGCTGACAAAAATAGTTGACGGATGGAAAAAGTAACAGGCAATGTCAAAAGTGTCAATGAATCTCTCGTGGGTGTCACGAATATCAGGGGAGCCGTCATCAATGGTGAGGTAGCGTATATACATACGGAAGATGACAAAAGGTTGAAAGCTGAAGTGATCGATATTAAGTCTGGCAAACTCATATATCTGCAGGTATTCGAGGACACCACCTGGATAAAGGTGGGCGATATGGTATACTTTACAGGACGTCCATTGAGTGTCAAACTCGGGCCAGGAATTCTGGGCACCGTTACGGATGGCCTCCAGAATCCGCTTTACGAACTGGCCAAAAAAGAGTGGTTTCTGGAAAGAGGCCTTGAAGTTGATCCGATAGACAACGCCCGTCACTGGCATTTTACCCCATTGGTGAGCCCTGGTGATGTAGTAACTGCCGGATCAACTCTCGGAGTAGTACCTGAAAAAATAATACAGCACAAAATATTAGTCCCCTTTGACATCAAGGGAAAATACAGGGTAAAGCGGATAGTTGAGGAAGGTGAATACACCATTACTTCCGATATCGCTACTATTGAAGATTCCGAAAAAAAAACCATCACTCTGCAAATGGCATTCGATTGGCCTGTAAAAACTCCTATACCATTTTATAACCGATCCGTGCCCAATGAGCCCATGCCTACTGGCATTCGCATTTTGGACGCTTTGTTTCCCATCGCTTTTGGCGGTACAGCATGCAATCCGGGGCCATTTGGAGCAGGTAAAACTGTCTTGCAGCATAGTCTGGCCCGTCATTCGAAGGCGGATATTGTCATTATAGCGGCGTGTGGTGAGCGTGCCGGTGAAGCAGTGGAGATATTTAAGGATTTTCCGGAGCTAATCGATCCCCGAACCGGCAATTCACTAATGGATCGCACCTTTATTGTAGGTAATACTTCCTCCATGCCGGTGGCTGCACGGGAAGCCTCAGTTTACCTGGCTACTACGATAGGCGAGTACTATCGTAAACAAGGTCTCAATGTGCTTATTCTCGCTGATTCCACCTCACGATGGGCGCAAGCTCTTCGGGAAACCTCCGGGCGAAAGGAAGAGATTCCCGGGCCGGAAGCATTTCCTATGTATATCTCCACGCTCATTTCTGCCTTTTACGATCGCGCGGGCCTAGAGATCTTACCTGATACCGGCATGGGATCACTTAGTATCATCGGCACGGTTTCTCCAGCTGGGGGAAATTTTGATGAACCAGTGACGCAGGCTACGTTGCTCAGCACGGGCGCCTTTTGGGGGCTTTCCCGAGCCCTTTCGGATGCAAGAAAATATCCGTCTATCGATCGGATTGATAGTCATTCAAAATACCCCTCCATTTTATCAGAGGAGGCCATCACCTATTTACTGGAACTGCTTCGAGATGGGAGAACGATCGCTTCCAATATTCTC
>JABDLW010000241.1 GCA_013001805.1 Saprospiraceae bacterium
ACATCCTTTGCTGGTTGGTTATCTATTTGCATGGAACCTTCACCCTCCAGTATATAATATACCTCATCGACATTTAGACGATGGAGCTCGGTAGTTACTCCGGACTCTACTCTGGCACGGGCTAGGGAAAGACTGCCAACTTCGGCAGAATTTAGCAGCTCGGTAATAAAGCATTTTTCACGAGTATAGATCTCCGGTGCATTTTTACTTCTGACGATCATTTTAAATTCAGGTTGTTGACAAAGCAAAGATGATTCATATTTCGCTAAAGAGGCTCACGGCCGCTGCTGTGCATCCCTGCCAGCAGCAGAGGAGTACTACCGGTTTTGGTTGTTTGATCAGGAGGCGCAGTAACGGTGACATGTGGAATAGTGATACTTCAATATTAAATGATCCCACCTCGGCTCGCCCTAACCCTAAAGGGCACCTCCGCTCGTGTTTGGTTCTGTAACTGCGGGCAATTCACCCCTTTAGGGGCCGGGGGCAGGGGAGCATTCAAGTTGCAATTACCACCGGTAATGGTTGTTGGCCAGGAGGCGCAACAACGGCATTTTAGTCGCTGACTGCTCGCACACAAAGCACCTCTACCTCATCACCCAGGCATGGCTGATCGACATCTCTTATTTCCAGAAAGACCGTCAATGGGAGGTCCTCCATCGAAAAAGTTGCTACGAATTCTGCCGGTAGAGTAGCTCGCACCGTGTCACCCTGATAACGAATAAACCATCCACCGCAACAAACACAATCACGGAAATCTGCACCCAGGATCACAGCCGTTTGATGACAGTGTGGGATGTCATCGTCATGGTCCTTACAGCAGGCCCACATCACAAAAACGCTCATCGTCGTAAGCAAAGAATAAATTAATAGGTGTTTCATAGTTCCTCATTTCTTACATAGACGGATACGCTTTGGTCAGGGTTGGTCCAGCATACGCATGTTTTTGAGAATCTTGAATTGGAGTTAGAGATCTGTGCAGGCTACTGCGAGATCCTGATTCATCGAGTTTTTTGATCCATTCTGAGTTTTAAGTCCATACCCGTGACCGCTGCTGTGCATCCCTGCCAGCAGCAATAGAGAAGCACTACCGGTTTTGGTTTTTGGCCGGAGGGCAATATTAAAATGATTTAAAAGGAAGTACACAATCCCTACTTCAGATAAGTCAAACTATTTTAAGTACATTTCCAAATGTCAAAATTACACGTTATGTCAGAAAAGTTATTCTTGATCCTACTTGTAAGCCACATGCTTTTTAGCACATGCAGTACTGTGGATCAGGCCAGCAACCTCGAAGCATGGAAATCTGAAATTGAAGATGCTGAGAAGTCGTTTGCAAATATGGCAGCTGAACAAGGAATAGCCAAAGCATTCCTGACTTACGCAGCGCCTGAGGCGGTATTGATGCGCAACAATAAGATCATCCAGGGAATTGATGAAATGCAAAATCATTTTGATCAGCAAAGCACATCCGGAAGTGAAAATCTGACCTGGTCACCGGATTTTATCGATGTATCGTCCTCGGGAGATCTAGGCTACACCTACGGTCAGTATACCTACAGTGGCATTGACGCAGAGGGTCAAATATTTGAAAGCAAAGGTATCTTTCATACCGTTTGGAAAAGACAGTCCGATGGCACCTGGCGATTTGTTTGGGATTGAATGTTTTCGTAGTTCAAATAAACAAAAGTCCACGCACGAATAACTTTCAACACTCCTGATTAGCTGGAATAATTGAACAGGGAATTCATGATACTCTTAAGGGTTTCGTAATGTTTATTTACTGCCGTTTGTTTATACATTAGATTTAGATTCAGAAATTACTCAGGCTCGAAGTAGTGCCACAGGATATTAGCAGGGTGCTCCAAAATATAATTAATAATGCCTTTCATACCTGCACTGAGCGGAGTCCAAAGTACGGTAAGGAATCTGACAGATTTAGCCGGGCCTGGTGCAGGAGCGAATCTGTCAGGTTTTAAACCCTATAACACGCGGTTTGAAAAAAAAACTAAAAAAAAATGTGCTCAGGGCGGTAATGTTTTGCTGAGTGCATCTATCAAACCTCGAAAACAAGATTAAGGGAACTCCTTAGTCAATTCAAATCTTCACTTTTAAATCAAATAATAATGGAACGTTTTATTTGTCTGCTCGTCTTATCCTTGGCTCTGGTAGGTGATACTTTTCCACAAAGCAATATCGTAAAAGCCCCTGATTTTCAACTTGTTGATCTCCATGGAGATATCGTGTCGATGCAAGATTACCAGGGAAAATACCTGGTCATTCATATTGCAACAACCTGGTGCCCCTATTGTAATGCTGAGGCACCCTACTTGGAAGAATTGTACCGTGAATATTTGGATAAAAATGTTGGTGTTTTAATCATTGATGTCAGGGAACCTAAAGAGTTGATCGCAAGTAAATTGCAGGATCGTTTTCAATTGAGCTTTCCCATATTATTGGATTCGGAAGGCACTGTCGCGGCCTCGTTCGCTCCTCCTGAGGTACTTCCCGAGTTAGCTCGTGATGAAATCATGCTCGCCTCAAATATTTTGGTCGATCCTAATGGCCATATTCAGTATATGTCCTTGTTGGACACGCGAAACTTTGATTCAAAATTAATTCACATTAAAGAAAAACTCAATGAACTCCTTCAAGAGAACTAAAATAATTCAGTTGGTCCTTGTCATTGTAGGATTTCTTGGCTGCTTCGCTGTGCAAGCTCAGGTTAATCTGATTGACGCAATTATACTTCAAGCCGATGCTGAGAATATGGTTGAAATCGATCTAACCTTTGAAGTGGATTCGGGATATTACATTCAATCTAATCAACCACTTGACAAATATCTTATTCCGACTGACTTCACAGTGACGGAATGTTCGGGTTTGGTCATTAGAGATATATATTTTGATTCCAATCCAAAATTGGGAAAAAACCATAGTGATTCAGAAGAAATACTTGAAGGGAGATTTAACGTAAGTATCCAGGGACTCCATATGCGAAATAATATATCCCTTAGGGGCATCTTAGAGTTTCAAGCCTGCAATCAACTTCAGTGTTTCTTCCCTCGGGAAAAAGTAGTGGCTATTAGTTTTCCAGCCGTTGGGCCGATGCCAGCATCAGGAGAGTGATCACTTCGAGTAGGCATCGGGAACTATGAACAAAGACGGAGTTTCAATTTGGAGACTCCGTTCTTTTTTCACTTTGGTTAGTCATCGTGTTCGTGATCATATTCAATGCTTCGTGCCACGCCAAGCTAATTTCCTCAGAACACTCGTCACCCATTTCCTCCTTAATAGTCTCTAAGAGAGCTTGCTTAACAATAGGGTAATGTCCTGGTTTTACTCCGTATTCCTCATGTTGTGTGCCCAGTGCTTTTAAACCCATTTTGAGGTATTCGGGACGGCTCAACATATATATTATTCCATGAAGCATATGCGTAAGCATGCTGCCCTGGGCGACCATGCTACTCGAAAACAGTGAGCGTACCTCGGGTGATAAGGAAAATACTTTTTCATAAAACCGGACGGCGAATGCCTCTTCATTCTTAAGAATCCGGTTGATCGAAGATTGAAGTAATAATTGACTTTCACCGCTAATAAATCCCTGTATTTCATAAACTTTAAAAGAACCTTCTTTGCCCTTCAGCTCAACCACAGATTCCAAACCGATATTCAACGAAGCTGGATTGATTCTCTTGAACACAGCTTCAGAAATCAGCAATTTAGTGCTTAAATCTTTGTTTTTTGTCTGGATTCTACTGGTCACATTCATCGGATCACCAATAATGGCAAACTGCTTGTGGCGGTAATGTCCAATATTGCCAATAAAGGCCCGGCCAAAATGGATGCCAATACCTATGTTCATGTCTATTGAAAAATCTTTTAACTCCCATCTATTTAGACGGTCGATGGCATAAAGCATTCCTAGTGCAGCTCTAATGGCATCCAAACAAATCTTCTGTGAATCTCCCCCTCCCGCACCAAATACGGCTATAATTTCATCACCTGCATATTGATAAATGATGCCATTATTCATATATACCGGATCTCCCAGGGCGGTAAAAAATCGATTAAGAATATGAGCCAGGTCAAAATTGAGTTGGTGCCCAGCCATCGTCGTGAAATTCCGCATGTCACAAAAGAGAAACGCCATTTCCCGTTCCTCACCCATGCCCATCGGAACCGTCTCTAATTGCAAATGGCTGGTTTCCGCACTAGTCCATATCATGCGTTCTATACTAACGGGACCGCCCAACAAACGGGCTTGACACCCCAACCTGATTGTATTGTCCCATTTTCTCTCCTCCAAAAGCAGTTGTTCTTTTTTGGTCCGTGGGGACAGGTTGGAGTGTCCATCTATTACCCTTACTCTACAAGTGGTACAAATGCCATTGCCGCCACATTCGTGTAGGTGTCGTACTTTATGCTTAATGGAATGCTGAAGGATGGTGATTCCGGTTTCTACCGGTATGTTCTTTTGCAGAATTGCATAGGTCAGATGGTTCATAGCTGTCTCCAAAATGCCATGATCAAGATAATAATTTGAAAATCAATCTGGCACCATTTAGCTCCTAAGATGTATATCTGCTCCATTCCAAACTCCCCTGCGATCTATACAATGCGATGACCGTATCAACATCCGGAGCTCTTCCAAATGCAATAAGATAACTTTTTGATGTAGCATGAAAAAAAAAATTGCCATTCCGGTAATAATTACCAAAATCAGTCTATAGAGTAGCAAATAGATAATTAGTTCAAATACAAAAAATCGAAAACAATGAGAAATGTCAAAATTAAAGAAGTCGCTCGCAGGGAATCGAATGAATCCATCGCTTCGGGGGCTGCAAAGGCGAATCAAAAAATCGCAACGAAAGAGTATCCTTATCAAAGCATGAAAACGGAAATCGAAAAAATTGCCCAACCCATTCACTTTCATAGCTTGAAGAAATTCTACCAACGGTCGAATTCTTAGAAGCTAAATTAATTCATTTAAAATCAGATCAAATTATGACAGCACCAATGAAATTTGAAACAATGCAATTGCATGCGGGGCATGATGTAGATGACACAACCCGCTCCCGGGCCGTGCCTATTTACCAGACGAGCTCGTTTACTTTTAAAGATAGTGAACACAGTAGCAAACTTTTTGCCCTCCAGGAATTTGGCAACATTTATAGCCGCATTATGAATCCTACTACAGATGTCTTCGAAAAGAGAATGGCTGCATTGGAAGGAGGTGTAGCAGCGGTCGCCGTGAGTTCTGGACAGTCTGCACAATTCTTGGCCCTGACCAACATGATGCAGTCAGGGGATAATTTCGTGACAACCCAACATCTTTACGGAGGCTCCTACAATCAGTTTAAAGTGACCCTGAAACGTTTGGGCATAGAAGCTAGATTTAGCAAGGATGATCAGCCTCAATCTTTTGCGGAGTTAATTGATGAAAATACCAAGGCATTATACGTCGAAACGATAGGTAATCCGGAGTTTAATATTCCAGATTTTGAAGCCATGGCAGTAGTTGCCAAACATCATGGGATTCCATTTGTGGTTGACAATACGTTTGGTGCCGGTGGATATTTATGCCAACCAATTAAACACGGAGCCAATGTGATCGTTTCTTCAGCCACCAAATGGATCGGTGGTCATGGCACCAGTATCGGAGGGGTAATTATTGACGCGGGTAATTTCAATTGGGGAAATGGCAAATTTCCACAATTCACTGAACCTTCAGAAGGATATCATGGCATGAAGTTCTGGGAAGTTTTCGGAGAAGGTAATCCACTAGGTATGCCTAATATCGCATTTGCCATTCGAGCCAGAGTGGAAGGACTGAGAGATTATGGCTCCTGCATGAGTCCTTTTAATGCCTTTCTCATGATCCAGGGTTTGGAAACGCTTTCTCTGCGAATGGACCGTATAACCGAAAATACTATGAAAATGGCAGAATGGCTGGAAGGTCATGAAATGGTCAAATCCGTTAATTATCCGGGTCTGCTCTCCAGCAAGTATTATGATCTTGCTAAAAAGTATTTACCAAATGGAGCAGGTGGTGTGTTAACATTCGAGATTAAAGGAGGCGCTGATAATGCCATGCGTTTTATTGATAATCTAAAGTTAATTAGTCACTTGGCTAATGTAGGAGATTCAAAAACTTTAATTATTCACCCGGCCTCTACTACGCACCAGCAACTCTCAGAAACGGAACGGTTGGCTTCGGGAGTGACAGATTCTCAATTACGGATCTCGGTAGGAACAGAGCACATCGATGACCTTATGCAGGATCTACAATATGCCTTTGAAAAAGTCTTCTCCGCTGCGATGGTGATGGCTTAGTGCAGATGGCTTTTGCCTCTGATCGGGAGCATCGTGAATTAACGGTGTTCCCGATTTACTTCCGCAGGAATAGTTTCTCAACTTCTTCGGTTGAAAAATAATCGGGACTTTAATATTTTACTCAATCCCAAAATTGTAAAAATTAGCATTAAGGCAGCCCAATAATAGTATTTTCCTGATCTGATGGTCAGGGGCTTAGTATCTCCCATCAATATCAAGCTCGCCCAATTGGCCGGATGTGCCTGAACTGGATCAGCTTGTTGTAAATAATTCAATTTTGCTTCTCGCAGTGCTTCCATCTTCCGCATTCCTTTTTTAAGATTGGTTAGGAATTGGGTGACAATAGTAAAAGTTGGCTGATCGCCAACCCGCCAAAGACTCATGACAACATTAGAGCACCCTGCATACATGAAGGCTCGGGATAAACTCATAATCCCCTCTCCCCGATGCATTTGACCGTAGCCGGTATTGCATCCACTTAAAATCACCAGATCGCTACTGACAGCGGTGTTATATATTTCATATGCATGCAAACTACCGTCAGCAAGAGTATCGGCGTCTTTTGAAAAAATTAGTCTCGACCTTTCGGGACTTTTATCTTCAACCAAAGTATGCATGGCCAGATGCAGAACCGATGAGCTTTCGCGCATCAATCGAAAATTTGTTTCTGTCGCTTCTTGATCAATATACTGTAACCCCTTGAAAATTTTTCTGCCGGCAGCAATTTCTTTCCGGGCAAATGGTAGGTCACTTAAACTATCACGAAAATCGCTCTTAGAACCTTTACCATATACCGGAGCAAATCCAACATATGCCCAGGTTTTTTTATCCCGGCCCTGCTGACGCTGGCAAAATAGGGTGGCAGAGTTTGCCATGGTGATGGAATATCGTTGTACCAGGTAATTCAGCCTGGGGTCCTTACCGGTGCCGGTCAATAATGTTTCAAAGGGTATGTGGCCCAGAAGTCCATCGGGAATAATGACGAGGCGTTCCACTGGATTATCTTTTTGCAGAAACGGGGGAATTAGTTGTTCATATAATTGATGCGCTACAGGAGCTAAAAATTGATTGCGCGGGTCGCTTACCATTTTACGAAATTGAGGTAAAGCGTCATCAATCACATTTCTCGGCTTCTGAGAGACAATGCAAGAATCCTTTAGGACGAGGAAAATGGTCCAAAGACTGTCGCCTTGAAAAAAAGATAGAAGTGCTTCGTCAGCCTCGAGAAATTGTCGCACTGCAGAAAGACGGATCGTTTCATGATTATATTTTAAATCAAAATAGTCCGGGTATGTCTGTTTAATAAAGAGAACCAGAGAATCATATTTATGCTTTAGAATATCAAGTTCAGTGCGGATTAAACTGTCGTCCGGATGATCTATCAGAGATGTTTTGGCCTGCTGGATTGAGCTTCGTAAGTCTGTCTCATCTTTTAATAATCCCTCCGGAATTCCCGAAATTCCTGTCAAAGTATTGGCATAGAGTGATTCACCCAATAAAATAGACTTGTTTTGTTCTGAAAATGAAAATGCTCTTTCCAGGTAGATTTCATTCCCAGTCAAATCACCTAATTTCAAGCAAACTTGCAGTGCCCGATCATAGATTTGAATTGATTTTTCCTGAAAAAAAGCTTTCGACGCATTATTTATAAATCCACGCCGTAAGTGATTGATAATTTGGTCAGCTTCTTCATAAAGACTTAAGGCGGAAGAAAGTCGACCGATGTCTTTCTCTACTTCAAATTGTCTTTGGAAAATATCCGCCTTACCCAGTTTGAGGTCCAACAACTTTGGTAAGCTTAGAGTTGACCAGCTCGCATTTTCCTGATCATGGTTACTGCTGTCTACATCAATACTTTTTAATCCTTTCATGATGGCCTCATGAGCAAGGTCAAATCGATCCTGAGCCAGAAATAGTCTCGACTTTTTAGCAAATACCTCCGCCAATCGGGGATGCCTCTTTCCATACGCATTGGACAGAATATTCAGCGAAAGATTGTAGTTCGACTCAGCATTAGAGAATTGCCTGTGGGCGAACTGAATATCTGCGATGCCTGTATAGTTGAGAGCAAGAGAATGATGATCTTTACTTAGGGAGTTTATTATGACATCTATGGCTGAATAAAAATAATCCAGTGCCTGATCCTCTCGATCTTGAGCTGCAGCCAACCTACCCAACTCATATAAACTAGTGCCATGCACCTCGTACAGATCATTATCGATTGCGATAGGTATGCTTTTCTGTATGTAATGCATTGCCGATGTGTCTTGACCTATTTTGCCATAGGCCTGGCCTAGATCAAGATAGTTGTAAGCTAATACCCAGTGGTTCTCACCACCTAGTAAAATGTCCATATGAATTGCTTTATGAAAATATTCAATCGCCTGCTCAATATCATCCAGATGGCTGTAAGCAATGCCCATATTTACCAGTAGGCCCGATATCCGCTCATGACCTTGGGGATGTTCTATTTGCAAAATGGGAAGTGCCCGGTGATAGTAGTCGAGGGCATTGAGGTAGTCACCAAATTGGGCGGCAGTTGACCCCATATTCGAAAACGAAATAGCTGTGCGAACATGGTTTGGTCCATGGTGAGCTAAAATAAGTTCATGTGACTTGTACTGAAATTCCCGCTGTAATTTTACATGACCGAGTGTTTGATAGGCCGCAGAGAGTCCCATATAGGGACGGTGTAGTTTAAATTCATCTTCCGGGAAAAGTTTTAGATACTGTGTGACACAATTATGGTAGTAATCGATCGCTTTTCGTGGTTGTTGTAATCGATAATATGTGTTTCCCAAAGCCAGGTATCCCTCAGCAGTTTTTTCGATCATTCTCGCTTCCTGGTACCGGTCAATCATTTGTTGATAAAGAACAACCGCACGGTCATACTGTCTCGCCCGGTAAAGCGAGTCGGCCTCATTTTCAATAGCAAGAATGGCTAATGAGTCAGTTTGGCTGTGCAAGTAGTTGCCAAACCACCACAATATTCCAGTCAGTACCAAAATACGTTTCAAAGCATGCCTTTTTGCTGGTTATGAAATTACTAAAAATGCTTCTGAAATGTCTTTGCCGGACACATATGGAATAATTCCATCCTGATAAACTTTCGGGGTCAGAGGGAAATAATCTTGCTGGCACTCTGAACTCTTTCTAGCCACAGTGCTGATTAACAGTTTTCAAAAAAAAAACCTGGATGATCGGTAATAAAAAGATCATACGATCTATCAATAAGCGAATTAACAACAAAATCGAACCGGGATGGATACAGTGACAATAAAGACGATTACCCTGGAGGAGGTCATGATGAATAAAGAAGCACTGCGTTTCCAGGGGATCATGATACTGGATCACGGCTGGCACCACTTAATACAAAGCTGCACCGAGGAGGGGATTAGCGTGGTGATGCCCAATTTTTTGGTGAGTCCCCATTTGATCCTACAAACGATTGTCCAATTAAATCGAACTTTGATTGTGACTTCGCAGGAGATCTGGAGCAAGATTAGGGAAGCTTTTGAATGCAATCCATCTTTATTGGAGAAAATGTCCGTAATGCTGTTTTAAGATATTTTCAGTTGCAGAGAAAGTGCTATATTCAGAAGTGAATTACAGTATCAGTAATGGCCTTGATAGATGAACAATTAGAACAGAACACGATCGAACGCATTAAATTAGGTGACCGGGTTTTTCTGAAAGACTTATACCAGCGACACCGGCAAGAATTTACAACTTGGGTCAAACGGCAGTACAGGGTAGATGAGTCTTATGCCGCAGAAACTTATCAAAATGCATTCACGGCACTGTATTATAACGTGAGGGAGGGGAAATTGCAGGTCTTAACCAGTCAAATAAAAACCTATCTATTCGCCATTGGCCGAAATCAATTGAGGGACCGGTTGAAATCAGATAGAAAATTTGTTGACCTGTCGGAGGACTTTGAATTTCAGGGGGTAGCCGACCATGACATCATGGAAAAATACGAGAAGAGTCATATAAAGGATCTGGTGAGTAAATTATTAATAAAAATCGGTGAACCCTGTGAGACGGTACTCAAATTATATTATTTCAAGCACTTCTCGATGGAGGCAATAGCCGCCCATATGAATTATAAAAGTGAGCAGATTGCCGCTAAGAGAAAATTTATCTGTCTCAAACAGATAAGAGAAATAATGGTGAGCCAAAAGAGTAGCTTATGACCAAAATTAACGATCGACTTATTCAGAGATATCTGGACAATCAGCTTTCAGATAAGGAAATGTCGGAGTTTGAATTGCGAGTGAAAGGGGATCCAGCCTTAGCAAAAGAAATAGAAGAATTAAAGTCCCTGGATCTCGCTTTTGAAAGTGTAGGAGCAGAGACGTTTCGATCTGAATTGCAAAGTTGGGAATCAGAGCGTGAAAAACCAGGTAAAACGATCTCACTAAGAACTATTTTATCTATTGCCGCTTCTTTCATTATATTAATCACCGCCTCCATCTTAATTTTACAACCTGCTGAATATTCAAACCAGGAATTATATGCTGAATATTACGTACCCTATCCAAATCTGATAACGGCTCGTGACGGCGCTGTGGACCTTACGCTGGAACAGGGTATGGAAGCCTACACAGCGGGAAATCATGGAGAGGCAATACGTTTTCTCACAACTTATTTGAACGATGGAGGTGAGGACAAAGGGGCTAAGCTTTATCTGGCTATTACGCTGATGCAAATCGATGAAGATAAATTGGCTTCTGCCCATTTAATGGAAATGCTGACCGATCCACTTTATGGGCAACAAGCTCAATGGTATCTTGGCTTGCTCCGGCTGAAAAATAATGATGAAACACAAACTGTCGAGATTTTCCAGCAAATTTCCGGAGAAGCCAATCATTACCGTCAGCAGGAAGCAAAAGAAATCATTAAAAAGAAAGGACTTTAATCCAGGAGCGGGAAATTTCAATTTGTCAGATCAGGACCACATCCCACTTTGAAATAGGATGATTCGCATCAAACTCAGTCTACAAGAATTCATCCCGAATTATAAGGAGTATAGACTAATAGATATTTTAGGCTCATTGAAAAGAATATTGGCCCAAACAGGCGATTTTACAATTTCACGTAATTGATGCTATCTTTAGGTAGTATCACTAAATCCTCATCATGTTGGGATGGCGTGCACTATAGTGGTGATCACCACGCTAACAGATGAACCAAAAAACCAATGGAGAAGAAAACCCGGCCGACTTCTGATTCCCGTGACTCATCCAGAAAGCCTAGTGGAGCAAATTTGTTGTCGGAGATTGAGCAACTCACCCAAAGA
>JABDLW010000335.1 GCA_013001805.1 Saprospiraceae bacterium
CACCGAACCCCTTGTGCTACTGATATCTAGTGTATGAGTATGAACTAACCAAAAGGCCTTTGTAGAATGCCTAATATTGGCCTTAGGGGATGAACGAGCGATTCCCGATGGGATGTACATCCAAGATAGTGATCCGTTAGCGAGTGGGCAGCCAGGAAAAGAATATCAAATGATAATTGGCCGTTAAGAATTCCAAACTGTATGAGCTGAACCAGAGATAAAGCAAGAATCCAAATAGCAACTGGCCATTTGTCAAAGTACTAAAAGTAAAGGGTGAGCCCGCCCAGCTAGCCATTCGGACCTTTAGATTTATAAAGTTATAGAAACAGGATTTTTAGAATTTAGGTTTTCTGCGCCTATTTTAGGCTTAGACTGTCTGCCGCGATCTTTTGATACTTTTGGATCAAGTCTTGGATCCCGTCCGGAACGCGTAGGGGCCAAAAGTACAGGAATAAATATGCCTACTTATTGAAAAGCACCCCCCATTATGTATTGTTTGAGCCGAGATGGAATCCAATTGGAAAAATGCCATTCTAGGGACATAATTTATTGATTCTGAGCACCCATTTCTACACTTGGAATTTGATTAGACACATGTGGTCGATCTCATTTATCAATATGAGGCATTTAATTACTAAATAAGATGTGTGCTTAAGCCGGGATTTATTGTGCTAAAAAGCCTGTTACACGATCTTGTTTACCAATTTCAATGCTGATGAAAAGCATCGCTGACAAAGGATAGAACAACGGGTAGGGATTCTCGCCAGTAGGTCCAGGTATGACCGCCATCGCGCACACGGTATTCATGTGGTACTTCTTTTTTACGCAAGGCAATATGAATTAATGCATTTCCTTCGTAGAGAAAATCATCGTCACCACAGTCGATGAACCATCGTACTTTTTTAATTTCATCGGCCTCCATGCTTTCTACCAAATTGACAGCGTTGTGTTTGTCGTAGTATGATTTTAATACCTCATCTGCAGGTACAGTTTGACCCTGCCGTTGCATTCTGGCCTTCACGTCATCTAAACTCAGAGGACCAACATAGGCACTTAGCGGGCAAGCGGATGAAAATAAATCCGGATGATGCAAGGCATACATAAAGGAACCGCCACCTCCCATGGAAAGTCCGGCAATCGCACGATATCTTTTTTCGCTTTTAATGCGGAATTTCTTTTCGACATGTGGCATTAATTCCTCAAAGAAAAAGTCTTCATATCTAAAAGTACCATCCATGCTATTAAAATAGCCCCGTTGGCCGGTATTGGCATCGGGCATCACCACAACCATGGCAGTAGCTGAACCTTCTCTAATACTTTTGTCGGCAATGTGCAGTATTTCCCCAAATTGGACCCAACCGGTTTGATCATCTCCAGCTCCATGTAGCAAGTAGAGCACTGGGTAACTTCTTTCAGAAGTCTCATAGTCGGGGGGTAGATACACTGCATATTTCCGGTCCATATTCAGAATGTCACTATGCAAGGTCAGATCGTCATAGACTTTACCAGTCTGACCAATACTAACGGATGCAATATGGAAGGCCAAAAAAATTGTGAGGAACACGCTAAGGAATTTCATTGATATTATTTTGAGTAAGTAAATCAATAATTTTTTACACCGAATATCTTGGTCTGCATGGTGTATTTACATTTCGCTGCACCAGGCAGCCATCGCTTAAGCCGGTGGTATCACTTAATTCTGGTGGAAGGTCTCACTGACAAAAGACAATACGGTGGGTAGGGACTCTCGCCAGTAGGTCCAGCTATGACCCCCGTCACGCACCCGGTATTCATGAGGTACTTCCTTTTTGCGCAAGGCAATATGTACCAGTGAATTTCCTTCATAGAGAAAATCGTCGTCACCGCAATCTATGTACCAGAGTACTTTTTTAATCTCCTCGGCACTCATGTTTTCAATTAAATTGATGGCACTGTGCGTCTTATAATACTCCTCTAATATTTGATCCGAAGGAATAGGTTGATTTCGACGTTGCAATCTGGCTTTGGCTTCTTCAAGATTTAATGGTCCGGTTGAAGCACTGAGGGGACAGGCTGAAGAAAATAAATCAGGGCGATGTAAGGCATACATAAAGGAGCCACCACCACCCATGGACAAACCGGCCACGGCACGATATCTTTTTTCACTTTTAATCCGGTATTCTTTTTCTACATGGGGCATTAATTCCTCGAAGAAAAAATCTTCGTAGCGGAAATTGCCGTCAATACTGTTGAAATATCCCCGCTGCCCAGTATTAGCGTCGGGCATGACGACAATCATGGGCGTAGCATTTCCCTGGAGAATTGCCTGATCGGCGATGTGCAGTATTTCTCCAAATTGCACCCAACCGGTTTGATCATCGCCACCCCCGTGCAAAAGATACAGAACGGGATAACTACGCGAAGAAGTTTCGTAATCCGGGGGAAGGTAGATGGCGTATTTTCTCTCCATATCCAAAATGTGACTGTGCAGGTAGAGATTGTCGTAGACAATGCCAGTTTGTGCTTCAATGCTAAAAGAGTTCAGAAAACAGCAGGCAAAAAAAAGGTATAGAAGAGATCTGGTCATAGCGTCTAAAATTTCAATTAAAGGTAAGATACTTGACTTTGATGATAATCTCACGCTAAGGGTACCCCTTATTAATTTGCACTTATCTTGTTTTTGGCTCCGAAATATTATCGTTTTTTATTTGTTCTTTTTTTAATGAACACTTCATTGATGGGTGGTCCCGCTTCTTTTTCAGGGAAAAATTCCTCACCCAGAAGTTTCATACATGTTGCGGCCACTTGATTCTGCCACAGTTGTTGATTTTTAGTTATTTCTCCAAGGGGTGGAGTATCCGGGCCGAGAACGGCGAGCCAAATCGCGCTGGATCCTTCTACCTTGGAACCATGGCTTTTCCATTCACCTTTCTCATGATCACCTCTTCCGTGATCAGTGGTAATGATAAAAGTGGTTTTATTTCTATAGTGCGGATCTTTTTGCACAAATGACCAGAGATCCTCAATAAATTGACTGCTTTGCCAGGCAGATGAGAGGTAGCGATCATATCTCCCATCATGCGCGTAGTCGTCCGTTTCGCCGTACGCAATATAAACTACCCGTGGATGTTTCCGTCTAATGTACTGCTTGGCAAAATGGTGAGTAAAAACATCGTGTCGCACTGAGGCCCACGGTTGGGGCATTTCATTCTGTAGCCTATTGAGGAGTTTTTCATGCTTATTGATGTTTGATCCCATAGCCGACCGGTATCCTGCATTCACTGGTATTTTACTGCGTTCTTCATTGATGATATAGGGAAACACATCCCAGGAAGCAAATGCCGCCACGGATCCCCGGTATCTGCGTTTTTGATGGAGAAGCTCTAAAAATGTCTTGTTGGGATTATTATTTTTCGCATTGGAACGGATATTTTGTGCATCGGAATATCCCGAGAGAATTTCACCATATCCGGGATATGAAAACCAAAATATATTGGAACAATCCATTTTATTCCCATGAAACCTATTGCCATATAACTGGCCTTTTGGGAGGATGGTATTCCAGAAGAATGGGAGTAGCCGCTTTCGCCGTTCTAGCGGATCTTCATGCCAGAAGCGGCTTTTCAGCAGCGTGGAGTCATTAACATATTCAGGATCGGAGATAAGATGAGGATCTGCCCCGCTGAAGACCTCTTGCCACCGTAGACCATCCAAAGTTATCAAGAAAAGGTTTTCGGTTTTTTGACTCAAAAGGACGCTGCTGTCCAGCAGAAAGAATAGAAGAGAAAAAATTTGACAAAATCTGGTCATAAACGGGTTCTATTAAGTTGTTTCCGGTGTCGAATGGATTCTTGGTTTTTCAGTATCGTAAGTGGTAAAGAGGGTACGACCCGCAAATCGTACCCTCCTTTAGAA
>JABDLW010000341.1 GCA_013001805.1 Saprospiraceae bacterium
CACCATGGCTGAGCGCATTTTCATACACTTCATCTACATTGCTTACATAAAGATAAAAGCTGGTACGCATGCCTTCAAACTTCCCCCGGGCTTGACTAATCATAAAGCAGCTGTCACCGATTCTCATAATACAATTGCCAATTCTGCCGTCAGGGCTTGTTGATCTGTTTAATTCATTTGCCCAGAAGGCCTTTTTTAAGAAGTCAATTAGTTGTTCCGGATCGGAAACGAACAAATAGGCATTCACACTGTGAAATCCAGCCGGATGGTAAGTCCTAAATATATCCTTCATTTTCCTCGATTGTAATTATTAATCTAAAAGCACCATCAATTATTTTTCGGGAAAGTACTTTTTTCTAATTCAAATTGACGTAGATGCTAACCCGCGTAATGAGCGAATTAATTATCATCCTCCATTTTAGCAAAAACTTTGCTGGTATAATCGAATAACTGGCTCGATCCCGGTTTTCCATGTCCGGGTACCACCCATTTCACCCCGGGATATTCTCTACGTATTCGTTCCACAGTGGCGGACCAGGAACTCACATTTGCATCTTCCAGATTGCCTTTTCCGGCACCCATTGCTTTGATCATACAGCCACCAAAAAGAATACGTTCCTCCGGAATATAACTCACAATATTATCTCTCGTATGTGCTTCGCCATGATATTGGTTGATTATTTCGGTGGAACCAATAAGAAGACTCAGCTTGTCTCCAAACCCATTTCGTGGTACCTCAACCCCTCTCAAAGTCGATGCCAGGGCAATCGTTGAATCACGTGCGTAAGAGGCAATATTATTTTTATGAAAAGCCTTTAAGCTGCCCAGACAATCTGTGTGAAAATGGTTGACCACTACTGCTTTTATATGCGCTTCTTTTACTTTTTGCACCCATTCTATTAATTCCAATGCATCCGATTCACGACTGGGAGTATCAAAAACAATGGCTTCCCGGTCATCAATAAACACCATCCCATTGCAAGTGTAGCAAATTGTAAGTAAGTTTAGTAAATAACATAGTCATTTTGTGCCGAGACGAAAAAGCAGAACAGCACATAGCTTAAGCTATGTAAGGCTTCTGATGATGAAGTATTGGTGCAAAAGAACAAGTAAGATGCTATATTTACTTACAGTTTGCTACACTAGGCACCTTTCCAAAGTTATTGGTTTGGAGGAAGGAAATATGAATGTACGTTCTTTTCGATAGTGGAATAATTTCTAAATTATCCGTTTGATACACGGGGGTCAGCGATCTACCGGTCTGGCAACCTGTACCAAATATCAGCATATAAAAACAAAAGAGTAACAGACTGAATTTTATCACTTCTCAGATCTACAGGCTCAGGAATTGTCTGGAGAAACAGACATGACTGGTGAGAAAGATAGTAAAACTTATATTAGCAGTGAAGCTCAATCTCACGACACATTGAGTCACCTCGTATTTATGTACAGGTTGATGATTATGGCTTCTCCTTCAATTAATTTAGAAGCAATCAGGGAAAATGCATTTAGATGAGTCAGATGATTTAGCCGGAGACTATGGCTCGCCCATTATCGCTGACCACTACCAGGCATACCGGCCTCCATTACACAAATTAATTTTACAAAAGTGTCTGGGAAAGCTGAGATACGGTAAAGGCCTGGACATGGGCTGTGGTACCGGGCATTCCGCACTAGCTTTGTTGCCATATTGCTCTGCCGTTCTGGCTCTTGATCCCAGCCCTGCCATGCTGAACCGAGCCCTTCCACATCCTCAAATTACGTATGCCCATCTGCCCAAAGGCAAGTTGCCGGTAGACACCAGGAGTATTGACCTCTGTACTTTCGCCGGATCCTGGTTCTATGCCAGGTCAAAGGAAATGGTCCGTGAATTGATCCGGGTCTCAAAACCAGGAGGTAATCTCCTCCTCTATGACTTTAAGGTTTCCTTCGAGAACCTCTCCACTGTCCTGCCGGCAGTAGCTGAAAACCATATATACAATTACCATGAAGATTTGTCGGGTATAGACACCGGCATTTTCAAATTGAAGAACAGATATACGGAGCAGGTGCAATTTCAATCGACAGCCGGTGAAATGGCTCATCTGATCCTATCAGAAAAAACATACTACGATATTTACGCTGAAGACTACAAAGCTGACGAAATACACGCATCGCTGAAAAAGGCTATTAAGACACACGCTGGCTCGAAAGCACTTAGCATGTCTGCAAATTTATTCGCTACACATTACGTCCATGCACCATGATTGCATCGTCGCATCTAAAGCTGATTTACGCAAATTCATTTGACTACTGATAATTTCTTACTTTGTTTGGATCTCTCACTGGCAAAGACGTACTATGATGCAATGTATTCTTCGACTTCCTTCTGTTAATAAGATCCTGTTGCTTTCTGGTTTATACCTACTCACTTGTTGTCAGACACCGGTGGAAGAGAGCACGCCAGCTCCCAATATCATTTTTATTTTGGCAGATGATCTGGGCTATGGAGATATTTCGGCATTTAATCCCGAAGGAAAAATTCGAACTCCGAATATTGATCAATTAGCCAGGGAAGGTATGCGATTTACTGATGCCCACACTACTTCTTCAGTTTGTACACCCACCCGGTATGGACTCTTGACCGGTCGATATAATTGGCGCAGCCGGTTGAAAAATGGAGTACTTACCGGAAAATCCGAGGCTCTGATTCCGCGAAGTCGTACCACCGTCGCCTCTTTGCTTAAAGAAAGTGATTACCATACCGCTTTCATTGGTAAATGGCATCTGGGCTGGGATTGGGCGGTACATGACCAGCGTGAGAATGAGGGTGCCGGATGGGATGAGCATGATTTTGTCGATCTCGACTTTTCTCAACCGGTGCAAAATTCGCCTAATGATCTTGGGTTCACTTATGCCTATGGTCATTCCGGATCACTTGATATGGCTCCATATGTCTATGTGGAGAATGGTATGCCCACCGCCATTCCCGATACGGTCACGGTAAATACCGGTAAATATTCCTGGTGGAGAAAAGGACCTACGGCACCTGATTTTATCCATGAAGACGTCACGCCTAATTTCTTTCGCAGGGCAATAGAATACATACGTGAAAGTAAAACCGTGTCTAAACCTTATTTTTTGTACCTGGCACTGCCATCTCCACATACACCGATCCTGCCCACTTCTGCGTGGCAGGGTAAAAGCGAAATAAATCCATATGCCGATTTTGTCATGATGGTGGATGATCTTGTAGGTCAATTAACGGAAGTTGTGGATCAAAGCGGGGCTGCTGACCGAACTCTGATTATTTTCACTAGTGACAATGGTTGTTCCCCGGCAGCAAAAATCGACGAAATGATAGCAAAGGATCATTATCCGAGCTATATTTATCGTGGTCATAAAGCTGACATTTTTGAAGGTGGCCACCGGGTTCCATTTATTGCCAAATGGCCGGATGTAATCACTGCAAATACGATTTGCGAGCAGACCATTTCTACGGTTGATTTTTTTGCCACCACCGCTGGAATTGCAGAGCGAGCACTGGCACCGAATGAGGGTGAGGACAGCTATGATCTGTGGCCTTTATTTAAGCAACAAAAAATAAATGGCACTTTTCGCGAAGCCACCATTCATCATTCCATTAATGGTAGCTTTGCCATCCGAAAAGGAGATTGGAAATTAATTATGTGTCCGGGATCGGGTGGCTGGAGTTTTCCCACCCCTCAGGATAGTTTGGCCAGAGATACTCTGCCGGAAATACAACTATATAATCTGGCAGATAATCCTTCTGAAACTGAAAATCAGTGGGCTGAGAAACCAGAAATTGTGGAGGAGTTAAAATCTCTTTTAATTAAATATATTAATGATGGCCGAAGCACTCCGGGCACACCGCAGAAAAATGATCCAACGGATAATGACTGGTGGCAAATTGAATTTGCAGAACAAGAAAGTTAGGTTATCATCGACAGATAGTCGGTCCAGGTAATAATTCTACAATAGCGTGCAAGTGTAGTTGATGATAGGCTTTGATTAAAACATTAATTCAATAAAAAAAACCTGCATGGAAATGCTTCAATTGAATACATATGAAATATCCGGAAAGGCGTTTCTATTCGCGCTAGTTTGCGGCGGTATAATATCTTTAAACTCATGTGGTGACGTGCCTGCCGAAGCCAGTTGGGCATCTAAAGCACCAAACATTATTCTAATCATTACCGATGACCAGGGGTACGGTGATTTGGGACGACATGGAAATGAAATTATTCAGACACCAAATTTAGATAGGCTGCATGATCAAAGTGTGCGTTTTACCAATTTTCACGTAGGTACGACATGTGCTCCCACGCGTGCGGGACTCATGTCGGGCATGAACTGCAACCGGGTAGGAGCCTGGCATACCATTCTGGGTCGCTCTTTTCTTAGTGCGAGGTTTCCTGCATTACCATCTGCACTTAAGGAGTCGGGTTATACTACCGGTATTTTTGGAAAATGGCATTTAGGTGACAACTATCCTTTTCGACCGCAAGACCGGGGATTTGACGAAGTGCTGATTCACGGGGGAGGGGGTGTTGGTCAAACTCCGGACTATTGGAATAACGATTATTTTGACGACACGTATTTTCGCAACGGAGTTCCGGAAAAACAGGAGGGTTACTGTACCGACGTCTGGTTTGACGAGGCCATTAAATTTATCGAAGCAAAGACTGAGATGGATCAACCGTTTTTTTGCTATTTATCTACGAATGCCCCACATGGCCCTTTTCATGTACCGCAACAATTTATTGACTTATATAAAGATAATTCAGAGGTTCCAAATCCTAATTTTTATGGAATGATCACCAATATTGATGAAAATATCGGTAAACTGGAAAAAACATTGGAACGGCTGGACTTAAATAAATCGACTATATTAATTTTTCTAACCGACAATGGTACCGCCGCCGGTGCGGACCTTAATGCCGAAGGCCAGGTAGAAAAGGGTTTTAACGCCCGTATGCGGGGCAAAAAAGGTTCCGAGTATGAGGGTGGACATCGGGTGCCACTCTTTATGCGCTTTCCCGAAGCGATGCAGATTGCTGTCCGTTCCTATAATGACCTTGTGTCTTATAATGATATTTTCCCGACCATCAGGGATTTAGTTGGGATGCCTCAGGATCCGCAGTCAAATTTTGATGGAACCAGTTTTATAACATTATTAAAAACTGGTGCGCAGGAGAATTTGAAGAATAGAATTTTAATTACCGATACGCAGCGGGAAGAGTGGCCGGTAAAATATAAGAACGCTTGTGTCATGCGTGATCAATGGCGACTGATAAATAATCGGGAACTTTACTATTTAACCGATGATCCAGCTCAGCAGCACAACGTCATTGACCAGAATAAACAGTTGGCTGACACATTAAGTCAGGCATATGAAGATTGGTGGAGTGATATAGAACCGGATTTTCATTTTGCTAATCGCATTATTGTTGGAAAGGAGCAAGAAAGTGTAACGCTACTGACTTCACATGATTGGCATTCATCCCAAACTTCACCCTGGAATCAGGGTCAGATCCGGCAAGCAAAGATTGATAATGGAGCCTGGCTATTGCAAGTGCACCGGCCTGGTACCTATTTTATTCGACTGCATCGTTGGCCGCCATATTTAGACGAAGGATATGCCGATTCTGTGCCCGAAGGGGAGGAAGTCTCTGGGGGTATGCCGGCGGTAGAGGGAAAGGGAATATCGATTACGAATGCCAAAATCAGTATTGGTGATCAGATGATGGAAAACAATAAATCCATAGAAGGTAAGTATTTCGAGTTTAAGGTCGATTTGGATGCAGGCCCAGCGGATTTACAAACCTGGATTACGACTAGTGACAATGTGGAAAGGGGTGCTTATTATGTCGAACTGGCTTCCTCTTAATCATAAACCGGACAAAACTGCTTCACTCGATTGCCCCGCAGGATTAAATGATAATTTAGGA
>JABDLW010000352.1 GCA_013001805.1 Saprospiraceae bacterium
ACTCTGTAATGCATAGTCTGGAAACGCTGTAGTCAGAATGACGTAGGGAGTTTGGGTCAGTGCTCCCAGAAAATCGATGCCGGACATTTTGGGTAAGTGAATATCTAAAAATATGAGATCAACCGGATTTGATCTTAGGAAATCCAAGGCCTGAAGACCGTTGGAAAACGTACCTACCAATTGTAGGGCTCCAAAATCTTCGATATATTTTGCAAGTAACCGTTGCGCCGGGGGCTGATCCTCAATAATAATGCAATTCATGCCTGATCTTCTTTGGTAAGTTGAATTCTTAAATGCACCCGATAGCAATCATTTAATTCTTCAATTTCGAGTGCATAGGTCTGAGGATAAATCAAATCTAATCTCTTTTTTACATTTTCCAGACCGATCCCATTTGATATGCTTTCGGTATTAGTCATTGTCTGATAACTATTGCTGCACTTAAAATCCAAGGTTCCATCATCTTCCAAATTTATCCTTATGTCTATGTTGATGTTGTCTGATTGACTTGCCTGACTGTGTTTAAAGGCATTTTCTATAAATACAATCAGGATAAGTGGCGCAATCTGGTGTCCGGATTTAATGTCTTGTGTTTGAAAATTCACCTCACCACGTTCTTCAATTTGCAATTCATTCAATTTCACAAAATTCTCCAACTGCTCAATCTCCTTCGCCAATGGCACAAACTTAGACTTGCATTCGTAAAGCATATAGCGTAAAACGGAACTTAATTCCAGGATGATCTTAGGTGTTTTTGGTGACTGGATGACGGCATAAGAGTATAAGTTATTTAAATTATTAAAGAGAAAGTGGGGATTGATTTGTGATGTTAAAAATTGCAATTGACTTTCCTCAATAGTAGTCTTTAGTTCATCTACTTCTCTTTGTTTAATCAACGCATCCCATGCAAATTTAAAACCCACCAGGATCGTTATTACCGGCAGAACTTCCAGAAGCGAGAAAAAGACACCGGGAAAAGATTTGCCTCTGGTATCTGCAAAAAAGATTTGTTCCAGCACCAGTTCTTCCATTAGAACTACGAAGGCGACGCAAAGAAGCAGGTAGAGGAAAAACTGCAAATGCTTTTTAGTGTAAAAGAATCGCGGCAACAAAAAGTAGCTCACAAAAACGGTTACTAAAGTGTAGTTGAGAAAATAAACGATCTGAAATAACTCGATGCGGGGTTGATTTCGATCAAAAGTATAAAAGCTAAAGACCAGCCCGTACAAAACGACCTGGAAGGCGATCTCTCTGGTCCAAATTGATTTCGATCCATTTCGCTTATTCATGGTGTAAAATTAACTTTTTAGGGGGTACAATGGCAAGATGACCAGCTCAACGACCAAATACTTTCCGCCAACGCCGGAAAATTGCACGTTATCGTAGCAATTGCCGTTTGGGGGGCAAGATTTGTTGTTTAAAGAAGCTTTCATCAGCGATCGATCTATTTTCATTTCTTTGTTTCGCTTAAAAGAATTGGCAATAAAATCCAAGATTATGAAAGTGAGTCGGCTTTTTGTACTAGCTGTGATATTCGGGTTTATGCAGTACACTTCTTTCGCACAATCCATTTTTATAAAAGGCATGGTAGTGGAAAGCAAGAACAGAACACCCATAGAGTTTGCTACCGCCGTGTTACTTGCCAAAGATAGCAGTCTGACAATCACGGGCACGACCACCAATCAAGCGGGTATTTTTGAACTTGAGACAGAAGAAAAGGAGTTTAGAATAGAAATCAGCTTCATTGGTTTTGTCTCCCGGATGATTGATGACTTTGAGATGGTGGGTAATCAAATTGACTTGGGCTCTATCATGTTGGTCGAGAATACGGAAACGCTGGATGAGGTAGTGGTTAGAGCCGAGAAATCTCAGACAGAATTTAAGCTGGACAAACGCGTATTCAATGTTGGAAAGGATCTCAGTAGCACCGGTGCCAGTGCTTTGGAAGTGCTCAATAATGTGCCATCTGTCAACGTCAACATAGAAGGAGTTATTTCGTTGCGAGGCAGTCAGGGGGTTCAGATTCTAATCAATGGAAAGCCATCGGTGATTGCCAGCGAACAAGGAAATACGTTGGGCACCATTACGGCTGATATGATTGATAAAATCGAAGTCATCACCAATCCCTCGGCAAAGTATGATGCGGAAGGGACGTCAGGGATTATTAACATCGTAATCAAAAAGGAGGAGCGCAATGGAATGAATGGATCAGTTACCGTAAATACAGGTACGCCTCACAATCATAGCCTGGGCCTAAGTCTGAATCGTCGCACCGAGAAATTTAATCTGTTTAGCCAGCTGGGTGTGGGATACCGTAGATTTCCCAGCGAGGTGCAAACCATAAATCGTGATCTGGTCAACGATATCTCGGTCATTAGTAAAGGGGAAGAATTTAAAAATGAAAATTTTTATAATGTGATTCTTGGCACTGATTACCATATTAATGAATTTAATGTGATTACGTTGTCGGGAAATTTTGCCTATGAAATTGAGGACGAGAATTCCTTATCTACATTCGAAATGAGTGATCTGCAACAGCCATTGTCTCGATGGGATCGGGGAGAACTAACCGAAGCGACGAATCCAAAATATAGATATGAGCTGCAGTATAAACGCAGCTATCCTGATGACGAAGATCATATCTTGCTATTCAGCGCACTTGGGGACTTATTTGCAAAGGATCAATCTTCCCAATTCAACAACCAAAGTACGTTCGGTAGCGAAATAGGTGGCCCTCAGCAAACGCGCACGGATTTCAAAAACCAAGGCCATACGTTTAAATTGGACTACACAAAACCTTACTCCAACAAGTTAACCATCGAAACCGGCACTCAATATGTGATCGATAAAGTCAATAACGATTATGCCGTAAATAATTTCCTGGATAATGCCTGGATCAATGATCCCAATCTGACTAATGTTTTTGACTACAATCAGAATGTATTGGCCGCCTATGCC
>JABDLW010000364.1 GCA_013001805.1 Saprospiraceae bacterium
GTGTCCGTTGGATAATGGGAAGTTGACCAGCCCTGAAATGGTCGTAGCCAAAGTAAGTTTTTAAGGCCTTTTGTAATGTCTGACTTTCGTAAGTTGAATTCAAAAGTGCTTAGTTGATCATTTTTGATTCCCAGTTTACGGGAATCTCCAGGAAAGTTTTTCGGATACATTGCAAGATAGAGAAAGATCCCGGATTGCCAATAGCAGGAGACGTAAGCTGATCATTCAGTCTAAATTTTGCAAAAGCAAGGCTTAACATATGTCCAAATGCAATCGCACTTTGGTCGATCGCTGGGTTTATACCAATTACTACAATGTTTTTGTCCTGATATATTGTAGAGGCCAGATTTCTGTTAAAGTTTTTTTAAAGAAAAAATTTTCGACACCTTTCTGCAAACAAAAGCGTCTTCTTACCACTTCTATAGAGCAAGAAAGAAGTTCAGAGTGATATTTTAGAGAATCAAAAATAATGACAGAGCTATGAGAAAAATAGGAATGTTTGCCCTGGCAATAGCGCTGGGCGGATTAATGATGTTTGGTGGAATCAAATATTTTGGATTTGGTATCGATCAGAAGGTTATATCAGTGACTGATAGTACCCCGGTGCACTTTACCAATTATGCCAAGGAGGATGTGATGGCAACAGCACCGGTAGATTTCACGGTTGCTGCAGAAAAAACAATTCCGGCCGTCGTGCATATTCGGTCTACGATGAGCATGGGAACTGCAAGAGGAGGCGAAGATCAGTTTGACTTCCGGTCCCTACCCGAACCTTTTAGAGATTTTTTTGGTAATCCTTACTCAGATCGGGACCGGGGTGGAAATGCACCACAACGTCAAGGTACAGGCTCCGGTGTGATTATTTCATCAGATGGATATATTGTAACAAACAATCATGTAGTCGATCAAGCAGATATGGTGGAAGTAACACTAAATGATCGCCGGTCTTATGAAGCTACCGTAATTGGAGTTGATCCCTCTACCGACATTGCCTTAATTAAGATCAATGAAGACGATCTCCCCATAATGCAGTTTGCCAATTCAGATAACATCAGAGTGGGAGAATGGGCAGTTGCTGTTGGCAATCCATTTAGTTTGTCCTCCACTGTCACAGCCGGCATTGTAAGTGCAACGGGCCGGAATATTAATATTATGCGTCAGCGCGACAGGACACCTATTGAGTCCTTCATTCAAACCGATGCAGCAGTAAATCCAGGCAATAGTGGTGGAGCACTGGTAAACTTACAAGGGAATCTTATAGGAATCAACACGGCTATTGCTTCTCCAACTGGAGCATATTCAGGTTATGCATTTGCTGTACCCAGTAACATTGTCAACAAAGTGGTGGCAGATCTTAAAGATTTTGGTGTAGTGCAGCGAGGATTTATCGGTGCATTGATACGGGATGTAAACAGTGATATGGCAAAAGAGAAAGGTTTGGCTTCAACCATGGGTGTTTATGTAGATAGTCTCACAGCCAATAGTGCTGCCAGGGAAGCAGGGATTCGTGAAGGGGATATTATCATTGCCGTAGATAATCAGACTACGGAGTCTTCTCCTTTGTTGTTGGAGCGTATCGGACGCCACCGACCAGGAGACGAAGTGCCCATTACTGTTGTACGGGATGGCAAAGAAAAAACTCTTGTCGTCACACTAAAAAATAAAGAGGGGAACACCGAACGGGTCACCAAGGCGATGAATCGTGGTCTGGTTTCCATGTTGGGAGCTCAATTTGAGACATTGAGTGATAGCGAAGCTAATAGCTATGGAGTTGAATCAGGAGTGAAAGTGGCTGAATTAGGTCGCGGCAAGTTAAGAGATGATACAAATATCAAGGAAGGTTTTATAATAATCAGTGTGAATAGACAACGGGTTAAGACGGCTGAGCAATTATTGAAGATTCTGGAAAATCAGGAAGGAGGTGTGATGATCGAGGGTATTTATCCCGGGAGTTCTCAGAAACACTACTATGCGTTTGGCCTGTAACTAATATAACCTGATCCAGTGAGTCAGCAGTAGAATATAGGTTCAGGGTTTCTTTTAAGGGCATGATACGTGGTTTGATCATGCCCTTTTCTTTTGACTTACTAGCGTGCCCACTCCGAAAAGGTTACCAAATCAAAAATGGCTCTTTTGGCGATTTTTACATTTTTCTCAATCGGCTGATACTCAGGCATCACCCAACCTCGCAAAAGTGCAAATCTCATCCAAAATAGACTCATTTTATGAAGATGGCACTTTCCGGAGTGGGCACACTAGTAGATAAATGCACCAACTATTTTCTGGCAAGTGCTTTATCTCCTTCACCACTTTTCGTTGTCTCAAAGCATTGGGTCACTTTCTAATAAAAGTTGCTATTTATGACTGCCCCCTATTTTTCTTCATAGAGTTTAGTACGATCAAACTCGTAATCATTAAAAGGCCGGGTCTCTTCCTTAGGTTCACCCAGATGATCCCACACTATAGTCATTTGTTCTTTAAGTTCATCTCCCGTTGATTTGGGGCCCAGGACTCCGGAGAAAAACTTCCAACGTCTTTTCTCTTCCTGCTGCACGAAATCAACCAAATCAAATTTGAAAGATCCATCAGAGTCTTTCGTGAACTTTAGCCAATAAAGTATATTAGAGCCATTGGCCTTTTTCGCAATTGGAATATAATTGTGCTTACCCAGTCTAACTCTATCATCAACTAAGTTGAATTGATCAAACGTACTAAACCAGGGCGTTCCTTGAGTGGCTAAATATTTGAAGAAATCCTCTTTTTGACTGGTCCTGCGAATATAGTTGCCGAATTCATGCAGGTATTGCAAGCAAAAAAGACTGACTCCGTACTGCTCGCCTATTTGGACGATCCTTCCTGGGCTCAAATTTGATGTATCTGTAATTAAGTTCAAAAATCCCGTCGATTGACTATCGAGTTCAGGAATGATTTGCTCAAACTGGCCGCTGATTATGGCTTTATTTATTTTTTCAAACTTTGTCACAAGTAAATCTTTCTCACTCTCACAGAAGGTCATTCCCATCGCGATGGATAAAATTAATAGGAAAGTTTTCATCTGTCCTGTTGACTTCGAGATTAAGATGTGTTGTAATGTATCTGGTATTCTTTTTTTGGAGTACTAATCCAGCAAATATCGCGCAATTGACAGAGCATCTTTTTGGTATTGATTTACACTAATATTTGTCGCTGCAGGCTGATTCTTTAGTTTAGCTTTGACTGAAGCCGGATGTATAATACAAACGTCCGGCGAGCTGCATTGTATCAATCCTTCCATTTTGAAAGAAACAGAACCCCCGGCGAACTTGCCCTTGGTAGCGCGCTCTTTAATGCCCACCTTTTCGATCTGGTGCAGGTGTAGAAAGTCGGTGATTTCCTGGAGAAAATTTTTCACCTGGGCTTGATTAGTGGAGTCAGCCAGAGCGATTCTTTTCGTTTCGATTGCTATCTGCCTATACTGGTCTGCATTGCCATCCACACATACAACAATCGCTTCATTTCCTTTGAGATCGATACCGCAGGTCTTCATGATGTAAGTTTAGGGAAAACTTCGGTAATCTGATAGTGCATCCTTGGCCAGTATTGTTACAAAAATTCGGTAATCGAATAGGTTTAGAATATGAGGATAGGACTAATGATACGATAACAATCGCATTATTTCGATGAAACATTTAAAAATTTAAATATGTTGGCCCAATATTTGTACAATGAATTATTAGGTGCATGCTCGACCAGCAGCACATTCAATTTTCGCTTCTGAAATAATACCCGGGAATTTCTGATTTAGACTCCATTTCATTGCCCTCATTTTCCTGATGGCTCTGAGTTTACATGTCTTTATTCAGTTTTTCTACCCGAATACCAGGTTTTTTCCAATCAAAAGATAGATCAGGTGCCCTCGTGTGCCTGCCAGTAAGTTTCCCGACCAAGATGTAGCCCAGGCTTTACCGGCCTGGATTACCAAACCATTTTGTTCATCGAAAAGATCCTTGCTATGTCTAACCTGGTTGGTTTAACCCCGTCAAAGAAACG
>JABDLW010000374.1 GCA_013001805.1 Saprospiraceae bacterium
GCCAAGCACCTTGCCTGGCTCCAGGAAAGCCAGTCGGGACGTAAAGTTGATGTATCCGTACTCCAATTAGGGAATATTTGCCTTCTTCACCTCCCCGGCGAATTATTTGTTGAATATCAATTGGCAGCTCAGAAGATGAAGGCCGGCGCGAAGGTCTGCGTAGCTGCTTATGGTGACTATGGACCGGGATACATCGGTACAAAGATCGCCTATTCCGAGGGAGGTTATGAAACCAGCGAGCGAGCCACCAGAGTAGCACCGGAGGTGGAAAACGTGCTACTTAAAGCAATTAGAAAAGTCCTTTTGCCCTGAGCAACCAATCCCAATGATCGTTAAGAGGTTGATGCACCATTAACAAATATCTGTGCGAATTTGCCGGCACGACGACAAAGATCCCACAAACGTTATCACATTGTGATTTTCTTGTGATAAATAGTGCCTTATATTTGTACAAATTGAAACAGCAATTTATGCATAAATCTATTTATTGGTTATTATCTATTATTTTGATCGGTTGTATCGGAGATGATCTCGTGTTTGATGAAGTTGATCCGGTAGTCCGTATTATGAATCCTGTGGACACATTGGAAATAAATTCGACCTATCAATTCAATGTTTCCTATTTTAACAATGTAGGTGAGGAAGGTCAATTGCCAGAATATTCCTGGTCCAGTTCCGCACCGGATGTTGTGAGTATTGACAACACCGGACTGGCTACGGCAATCAGCCTGGGCAAAGCAGAAATCACCGTGACGGGAAATTCACCGGATGGCATCACTTTGCGGGACTCCAGGACTATCGCAGTGGGAACAAGCACCGTACTCTCATCCGGTACACGAACCGGTACCTTGCGCACTACAAGCAGCTACGCATTGACAGGTGCATTTACATTGGAGGAAATATCCGGAGGTGTGAAATTGAGCTTTGGCGAAGATTACCGAGCCTCTAGTGCTTTGCCTGGCCTTTATGTTTATCTCACCAACAATCCTAATTCCAACAGCAACGCTTTGGAAATTGGTAAAGTCACAACATTCAGTGGAGCTCACCTATATGAGGTCATGGGTGTGGGACTGAATGAGTACTCGCATGTACTTTATTATTGTAAACCCTTTAGTGTAAAGGTTGGCGATGGAGCATTTGACAATTAAAAAAGCAACAAAATGACATTAAGTAAATATATATTCATCTCACTAATTTTCAGCTTTACTGTTTCAAGCATCCATGCTGGTGGTCCGTGGCCAAAGCCCAAAGGGAAAGGTTATTTTAAATTGAACGAATGGTGGCTCATTGCTGACAAACATTACACGGATGCAGGTTTAATTGATCCAAATGTCACTGCAGGGATTTTTAATACAAGTTTATACGCTGAATACGGTTTCACCGATCGATTGACTGGAGTTCTATACTTTCCATTTTTCAGTAGAAGTTATTTTAATAATCTGGTATCAGCCACCACTGGAGAGGTAATAAAAGCCGGAGAAGCGATAAATTCTATTGGCGACACGGATATTTCTCTGAAATACGCCCTGACTAAGCCTGGAAGCGGCTTGCCGGTCTCGGCAACACTCCTTTTGGGATTACCTCTCGGCGAAAATGCGGGCGGTAGCGAACAAGCCCTGCAAACCGGTGATGGAGAATTCAATCAACTCCTGCAAATCGATGCCGGAAAGTCGTTCGGTACAGACAAGATTGGCTTGTATGCATCGGTATATACCGGAATTAATAATCGCACGAATGATTTTAGTGATGAGATCAGATACGGAGGCGAAATCGGCATTGGCCTGGCGGCATCCAAACTCTGGCTTATTGGACGGATTAATGGGGTCGAGTCACTGCGGAATGGCAAATTAGCATCAGAAATTGTCACCAGCAGCATCTTTGCCAATAATGCGGAATATACCAGCTATGGCATTGAGGCCAATCTATATGTGACTGACAAATTAGGCTTGTCTGTAGGATATGCTTCCGCTTTCCGTGGCGAAATCATCTATGCCTCTCCCTCCTACTCAGTGGGTGTGTTTTACGATATGAAGTAGGTTTAGACGTCTTTGGGGAAAATTGATGATTAACCAAAAAACTGTTTCAATTTTTGCCTCCGCGAGAAACCTCTTTAGCCAAACTTTTTTTCACGGTTCTCACAAAGACACAGCAGAGACCACAAAGCATGCTCAGCTGGAAAAGGCTTGGTGCTCTTGGTGCCTCCGTGGGAAACCGTCTTTAGCCAAACTTTTTTTCAATGTTCCCACAAAGACACAGCAGAGACCACAAAGCATGTTCATTTGGAAAGGGCTTGGTGTTCTTAGTGCCTCCGTCGGAAACGGCTTTAGCCAAACCTCATTTCACTCTTCCTACAAACACGCAGAGTCACGATGCATACTCAGTTTGAAAAGGTGCTTTGTGTACTTGGTACCTCCATGGGAAACATCTTTAGCTAAACTTCTTTTTGCCCGGCTCATCTAATCTTTCGCGCGCATTACTTTAAACCGAAGCGCGATGCAAAATGCTCAGGTCCACACTTAAAAAACTGCATTCTGAAAAAGCATATCTTTGCAGCCGTTTTTAAAAGCAGATCAAAATTTTGAGTCTAATTCCAGAGATACAAAAGCGTCGCACATTTGCCATCGTGAGTCACCCGGATGCCGGTAAGACGACCCTGACGGAAAAACTACTCTTGTTTGGTGGCGCAATTCAGGTTGCGGGAGCAGTCAAAAGTAACAAGATCAAGCGGCATGCTACTTCCGATTTCATGGAAATTGAACGGCAGAGAGGAATCTCGGTTGCGACTTCGGTCATGGCCTTTGAATATAACGGACTAAAAATCAACATTTTAGACACTCCGGGCCACCAGGACTTTGCTGAAGACACGTATCGTACACTGACCGCTGTGGATAGCGCGATTGTAGTGATTGATGTGGCCAAAGGTGTGGAACCTCAGACGGAAAAGTTGGTTGAGGTTTGCCGCATGCGAAATACTCCCATGATTGTATTTATCAATAAACTGGATCGTGAGGGCCGTGATGGCTTTGAACTACTAGACGAAATAGAAGACAAATTGGGGCTTACCGTGTGTCCGCTAAGTTGGCCTATCGGGATGGGTCAGCGATTTAAAGGAGTGTACAATCTATTTGAAAGTAAATTGAATCTTTTTCAGCCACATGGACAGCAGGAAGCAGAAGAAACCATTGCCATCGAAGATACCAGTAGTGATCTTTTGGACCACCATGTAGGATCTGCCGAAGCCAAAGAACTCAGAGATGACCTCGAAATCGTACGGACAGTATATCCCGCTTTTGATCAGGAGGCTTACTTAAATGGTGAACTTTCACCAGTATTTTTTGGTAGTGCCATCAATAATTTCGGAGTCAAGGAATTGCTGGACTGTTTCATTCATATAGCCCCTCCGCCCAAACCGCGGGAAACAGAAGAAAGACGGGTAGAACCTGCTGAAGATCAATTTAGTGGGTTTATATTTAAAATTCATGCCAATATGGATCCCAAACACCGGGATCGCATCGCCTTTCTAAGAATATGCTCCGGTAAATTTGAAAGAAACACCAATTATCTGCATGTGCGACAAGGCAGAACGATGAAGTTCTCCAATCCAACAGCATTTATGGCCGCTAAAAAGTCCATCGTAGACGAAGCCTTTCCAGGAGATATTGTCGGCCTTTACGATTCAAGTAATTTTAAGATTGGTGATACGTTAACGGGTGGAGAAACCCTGCACTTCAAAGGTATTCCCAGCTTTAGTCCGGAGCAATTCCGCTATATAAATAATGCAAATCCACTCAAGGCAAAACAGTTGGATAAAGGTCTGGCCCAATTAACTGAGGAAGGTGTGGCTCAACTTTTTACCAAAGAGGATAATGCCAGAAAAATCGTCGGCACGGTGGGTGTACTTCAATTTGAAGTAATACAATACCGGCTGGAGCATGAATATGGAGCATCTTGCACTTATGAACCACTATCATTACATAAGGCTTGCTGGCTCACCTCTGAGAAAAAAGGGGCCATTGCAAAAATTGTAAAGGAACGCAAAAAGGACATGGCTCGCGATAAGGAAGGACATTTAGTATTTCTGGCAGAATCGGCCTGGGCATTGAAGATGGCACAAGAGAATTACCCGGACATCAAATTTCATTTTAAATGGGATTTTTAGATTCACTGTAATTAAACAGAATTTTTGGGCAACTAGAAAACAATAAATAATGGATTTTAAGCAAATTGTTTCGCACGCTAAAGAATATGGTTTTATTTATCAATCCAGTGAAATTTACGATACCCTCGCCGCGGTGTATGATTATGGACCGAACGGTGTCGAACTAAAAAATAATATCAAAGAATATTGGTGGCGGTCGATGGTACAGCGTCACGAGAATATTGTTGGTATTGATGCAGCGATATTTATGCATCCAAAGACATGGAAAGCGAGCGGGCATGTTGATGCATTTAATGATCCATTGATTGACAATAAAGACAGTAAAAAAAGATACCGCGCCGATGTTCTGATTGAGGAACAAATTGATAAATTGGAAGCGAAAGCAGAAAAGGAAATCAATAAAGCCGCTAAAAGATTTGGAGAGCAATTTGATCGGGAGCAATTTGTCACCACCAATGATCGAGTGTTACGTTATCATGGGGAGAAGGAAGCTCTGGCCAGGCGGTTAGCCGAGGCAATGAAAAAGAACAACCTGGAGGGATTAAAACAAATCATCGAGGATTTACAAATTGCCTGCCCGGAAAGTGGATCGCGAAACTGGACGGATGTGAGGCAATTTAATTTAATGTTTTCTACCCAGCTGGGCAACATTGCCGGAGAAGAAGGAAAATTGTATTTGCGTCCGGAAACGGCACAGGGTATTTTCGTCAATTTTCTCAATGTGCAAAAAACCAGTCGGCAAAAAATTCCCTTTGGCATTGCACAAATCGGTAAAGCTTTTCGCAATGAGATAGTGGCCCGGCAATTTATTTTCCGGATGCGTGAATTTGAGCAAATGGAAATGCAGTTTTTTGTCAGGCCGGGTGAAGAAATGGAGTGGTATGAATATTGGAAAGATTTGCGTATAAAATGGCATCGGGCCATTGGCACACCTCAGGAAAAACTACGATTTCACAATCATGATAATTTAGCTCACTACGCAAACGCGGCCGTAGATATTCAGTTTGAATTTCCGTTTGGGTTTAAAGAATTGGAAGGCATACACAGCCGCACTGATTTCGATTTGGCGAGTCACCAGGAATTATCTGGTAAAAAGTTGCAATTCTTCGATCCGGAATTAGAGAAAAGCTACGTGCCGTATGTGGTGGAAACTTCCATCGGATGCGACCGGATGTTTCTCGCTATGTTAAGTCAATCCTTGCAAGAGGAGACAGTGCCGGATGCAGATGGAAAAGAATCGACACGAATTGTGATGAAAATTCATCCGGCCATTGCTCCCATCAAGTGTGCCATCTTGCCATTGGTTAAAAATAAGCCCGAGCTAACCGAAAAAGCAAAAGCAATTTTTAATGACCTCAAGTTTTTCACACAATGTCAATACGATGAAAAAGACGCCATCGGAAGAAGATACCGCCGGCAAGATGCGATTGGCACACCATTCTGTATCACGGTAGACTTTGAATCTCTAGATGATGAAAGTGTCACCATCAGAGACCGCGACTCTTTAAAACAGGATCGGGTTCATGTTTCTAAAATACAGGATGTTTTACGTGATAAAATAAATATGGAATCCTTGCTGCGCAGTTTCTAAAGTGTATTATTAGTATTCTGAAATCTAAATTTACCTGCAAAAAATGAGTCAAGATAACTTACCCGGCGATGTGAATCTTCCTTCCACCCCAGAAGAGATTTCTGAATTAATTGATTTGGGAACTGCCGGCGACTACAAATACTCAGTCGAAGATTTTTTTCGCAATCCCGAAAAAAGTAATTATCAGCTATCTCCCGACGGCACTTATTTTAGTTTTATGGCTCCGTACGAGCGGCGTAAGAATATTTTCGTCCAAAAAATTGGTTCTGATGAAGCGCTCCGATTAACCGCTTCAATTGACCGGGATATTAGTGGCTACGGATGGGCCAGTGCCGATCGTCTGATCTACATAAAAGATGCCGCAGGAGACGAAAATTTTCAATTATATGCAGTAGATCGCGACGGATCAAATCCTAAAGACTTGACCCCTTTTAATGGGGTACGGATTCAACTCATCGACATATTGGAGGATAATGAGGACGAGATGATTATTGGTATGAACAAGAATAATCCCCAACTTTTTGATCCCTACCGGATAAATATTAAAACCGGTGCGACAGTGCAGTTGGCAGAAAACAACAATTTAGCTGAGCCCATTGATGCCTGGATGACAGATCACGTTGGTCGCTTAAGGATAGCAACCAAAGTGGTGAATGGAACTGAAACGGTACTTATGTACCGTGACACGGAGGAAGAACCGTTTAGAGATGTGTTGAAGACCGACTTCACTGATTCAATGAGCGTATTATTCTTCGATTTTAAACACGATCATATTGTTTATGGGGCTTCTAATCTCGGTCGCGATAAATCGGAAATTGTGCAATTTGACATGCACCAGGGAAAAGAGGTTGGCGAGGTCATTTTCAAGCATGACGAGGTGGATGTTTCAGGTCTTCATTATTCCCGGAAAAGAAAAGTATTAACGTCCATTTCCTACGTCACCGATAAAAGACACAGAGTATTTCTGGATAAGGTGACTGAGCGATGGTATACTCACCTGGAGAAACAATTGCCAGGAGTGGAAATTGCCATTGCCAGCCATAATAAGGACGAAAACAAATTCATTGTCAGAACTTATACAGATCGCTCCCTGGGTGCTTACTATTTCTATGATTCGGAGACTAAAGAGTTGGAGCAAATCGCCGAAGTTAGCCCCTGGCTTGATGATCAGGATCTGGCACCTATGCAACCGGTAAAATATACCAGTCGTGATGGTCTTACCATTCATGGCTACCTGACGCTGCCCGTTAATGTCGATCCTAAAAATTTACCAGTACTTATTAACCCTCACGGAGGGCCCTGGGTGCGGGATAGTTGGGGATATAATCCAGAAATCCAACTCTGGGCAAGTCGGGGATATGGTGTTTTACAAATGAACTATCGGGGAAGTACGGGTTATGGGAAAGCATTCTTCAAAGCAAGTTTTAAGCAATGGGGAAAGAAAATGCAAGACGATATTACGGATGGTGTACAGTGGCTTATCGATCAGGAAATCGCCGATCCGAAGAGAGTGGCTATCTATGGGGGAAGTTATGGAGGTTATGCAACGCTGGCCGGGGTCACTTTTACACCTGAATTGTACTGTTGTGCCGTGGACTACGTGGGAGTTTCCAATCTGTTCACCTTCATGAAAACGATACCACCGTATTGGAAGCCATATTTAGACATGATGTATAAAATGGTAGGGGATCCCGAAAAAGACAAAGAGCATATGCACGATGCTTCACCGGTTTTTTATGTGGATTCAATCAAAGCCCCCTTGTTTGTCGTCCAGGGTGCCAACGATCCCCGGGTGAACATTGACGAATCAGATCAAATCGTAAAATCACTCCGGGCCCGGGGGGTCGATGTACCTTATCTGGTGAAATATGATGAGGGCCATGGCTTTCACAATGAGGAGAATCGTTTTGAGATGTATAAAGCAACACTGGGATTTTTTAGCAAATATCTCTGACGATTCTAAACTACAACCAAACTCCGGTCCTGGAGCCTGAAGGATCCTGGAGCGGTTACTTTCTCTAGTCCAGGACTGCGCTCGCCTACTCACCTACTTCACAGTTCTCCTCGCCAAGCGTCCTCCGGGACTTTTGGTCTGGAATTCCCACCCACCGTCCGAATTCTAGTATGGGCATTACCGCGAAAGTTGTATTTTGAAATGAGCCCGGCTGGTTAAAGATGAAACAAGTAACAAAAAAAGAACTCTAGGAATAGCATCTTGCTCCCAATTGTCTTCACTAAATTTAGCTGCTATATTTCCTTTGGTCACTACATTCGTGTTGTCTTGAAGATAACTGTTTTTTCCTCGCCAAATGTCCTTTTTTTGTGCCTTCGCGTATTTCAAACACCTCCAATCTCATGGTAAATAATTCCTAAATTCAAAAGTGGCATCCGAAGGCAAAATCCCCTTTTTGGGTATGACATGCCAAAAATTATATCATGACCTTTATCTGCCAACGATAAATGACTTGCTAAACGACTTCTTTTTCATTGTAAGCAATTAAGTCATTTGACGGCGAGAGTAATCTCTCAATCGAATTGAAGATTAAATTTCGAATAGCAGTCGAAGCTACAGTAAAGCTCAAACTTGATTTTGAACTGGGTGCGGAAATTTATACCTGCATAAAGGAAATACTAGTCAATCTTTCAGTAGTTGTCACTCAAAAACAAAAGATAAAATGAAAAATCCACTAATTTCTCTCCTTGTAATTATCTGTTTTATCAACTTGCAGGCTCAAACCGATCCTCTGGCTGAAATCGAAGGGAGGCTTTCGATCTATCGAGCCGGAGACAACACATCGGTACATATAGGAAAAGATGCTGGTGTAAATCAAATGAGCACATCAACACAACGAAACACATTTGTTGGCTTTAAATCAGGAGAGGAAACAACCACGGGCACCGAAAATGCATTCTTTGGCAATGAAGCTGGTCGTCTAAATGACGGAGGCATCTATAATAGCTTCTTCGGTTGTCAAGCTGGAGAAAGTAACCAGGAAGGCGAAGAAAACAGTTTCTTTGGTGCGTTTGCCGGTCAACTAAATAATCTGGGAATGCAAAATAGTTTTTTTGGTTCGCAAGCTGGAATAAGAAATGCTGGGGGCTCTAAAAATACTTTTGTGGGTTCAGAATCTGGCTCCAAAAACACAAGCGGATTTAATAATAGTTTCTTCGGGGCACAGGCTGGATATAAAAATATTGATGGGAAGCAAAATGTGGCCATGGGAGCTTTTTCCTTTCACACCAATCGTACTGCATCCTGGAATGTTGCCATAGGTGATTCTTCAATGTATTTTCTGGAGGGTGATTTTGATGACTACCCCCATAGAAATGTTGCGATAGGAGCTGGAAGTTTAATAGGGAAGAACGAAGTGCTATCGCAAAATTCTGTTGCTATTGGTTATCAGGCCGGATATGAAGGAGGAGATAACAGCATTTTTTTAGGGTACCAGGCCGGTAAGGGCGTGACTTCCCTGGAAAACAAACTATATATCTCAAATAAGGCTGGTGAGAATCCCCTGATCTTTGGTGACTTTAACGGTGAACTAGTTCGCATTAATGGGAGACTTGAAACCCTAGGTCAAATAGTTCTAGAAAACGAAAGTGACATTGTATTTAAAAAATCTGATGGCATTAGCGAAAAAGCAGTTTTAACGCTAAATACAAATAATGACACCTACCTGGATGGTGAAAGACACCTGAGATTCAGAACATCAATGAGTCCCAACGAAAGAATGATTATCAAAGAAAATGGTGATGTGGGGATTGGCACCACCAATCCATTGTATTTATTTCAAGTGGGCCAAAATGGCGATGGCAGCGAAGCCAGAGCCAATGCTTGGAATACTTTCAGCGACAAGAGGTGGAAATGGGCTTTGAAACCACTCAAAAGTACAATGGAAAATCTTAATGCCATCACGGGTTATTATTATCATTGGAAAGAGGGTCTAGACAAAAGTCGCCAGATAGGTTTTATGGCCCAGGAAATTCAAGCCGTTTATCCGGAGATTGTTTCAGAGGATTCAGACGGATATCTCTCGGTGGATTACAC
>JABDLW010000396.1 GCA_013001805.1 Saprospiraceae bacterium
ATGTACGGTGGTGCTTGCACTCAAACCACTTTCCGAAATTCGTAGATATTCTCCCGGCAACTGATCTAAAAGGCGAATCGAGGCATCAACATCTACTGCGAATGTCTTCAAATCCCGGTTGTTGATACCGACGATATCAATATGCTCATTAATCTTAGGTATTTGCAAGCCACTATGCATCTCAAGCAAAACTTCGAGGTCCAGTGATTTTGCAAACGATGCCAATGTATAAACCTGCTCTTTTGTCAGGACCTCAGCAATTAGTAGTATCAGATCCGCTCCGGCACTCCTGGCTTCTATAATCTGATACGTATCGATCATAAAATCTTTGCGTAACAAGGGTACGTTGACATGGGGTCTGGCAGTGATAAGATCGTCGAGGCTTCCCCCAAAATACTTTTCGTCCGTGAGAATGGAAATTCCCGCACAACCCGCTTGCTCATAGGACTTCACTACCGGAATGACTTCCGCTGCATTAAAGATATCTCCTTTGGAAGGTGATCTGCGTTTAAATTCCGCAATAATGGCCGTGGGTGCCTTTTCCAGCAAACTTTGGCACATGGATCTTACCGCACTTTCAAAAAAAGGCGATCGTTCCAGTTCCGCTACCGGCATCTCCCGCTTTCGCCGCGCTACTTCTTCATGTTTCGAAGCAATGATTTGGTCCAGAATATTCATAACCCTTTGATTGCTTTTATAAAGTCACACCAAATATGCATTAGTAAACAAACCGATACTCATGTCAGTTTTCGATCGCTCTTTTAAAACACTGCAGAGCGCTACCGCTATCGAGCGACTCCCGCGCCTCTGCAATACATTCCTGAAAACTCCGTTCCGGGTGGAATCGATGTATCGCCAGCCCGGCATTGGCATAAATTACATCCCTTTGGGCCTGGGAACCTTTTCCCTCCAGAATATCCATAAATATTTTTGCCGCTTCCGGAATGGTATCACCACCGTGTAAATCGCCAGGATTGACGTATGCAAAACCCAAATCTGCCGGGTCAATCAACTGATCCTTTTTGTTGGTGCGAAAACTAAATTGATCGGTCAGGGAGATTTCATCGTAACCATCGAGATTAAAAATCACAGCAAATGGATTGCCCTCTTCCTGTAGAATATATTGATATAGGCGAGATAAATTCATTTCAAAAACACCTAAAAAATGTCGTTTGGGTCTTGCCGGATTAACCAGCGGTCCCAGCATGTTAAAAAATGTCTTCATTCCGAGCGCCTTGCGAACCGGCCCGACTGCTTTCATTGCCGGATGAAAAAGCGGCGCATGTAGAAATATCATATTACACCGGTCTAATCGGCGGTTTATTTCGTCTTGTTCATTGGTAAACTTATATCCCAGGTGCTCCAAAACATTGGAAGAACCACTTACGGATGAAACTCCATAATTTCCATGCTTAGTCACGGTGTATCCTGCGCCTGCCACAGCAAAGCAAGTGAGTGTGGATATATTAAATGTGTTTTTATTGTCACCCCCTGTTCCCACGATATCGATGGAATCTCTTCCATTGAGGTCTACCGGACGACATAATTGTAACAGGGCATCACGAAATCCGTGCAACTCATCTTTTGTAATGGGACGCATCTTAAAAACCGTTAGAAAAGATGCCAGAAGGGCATCATTAAACTTACCCTCACTGATTTCCAAAAGAATATCGCGGGCTTCTGACCGGTTCAACTTTTTTTGCTCGAATAATTCCTGAAGAATCTTTTTCATAAGATAGATATATTATGCCAGCGTCCGGTCATTTCTCTTTTCAAAGAGTGCCTCCTGATATTTTGCTGCAAAATTGAAGAAATTCTTTAGTATAAGTTTCCCTTGTGGTGTCAGGATACTTTCGGGGTGAAATTGCACTCCCCTCACATTGTAATCTTTGTGCTTTAATGCCATGATCGTCCCATATTGGTCTTCGGCAAGCACCTCCAGACAATTGGGAAAAGTCTCTTTTTCCACGATCCACGAGTGATATCTACCGGCTTCGAATTTTCCTCCCAGACCCTGAAATAAAACATCTTCGTGGGTCACGATCATTTCCGTGGAAACGCCATGAAATACCTGAGCTAAATTATACAGCGTACCGCCAAAGACTTCGCCGATTGCCTGATGCCCCAGGCACACACCTAAAATTGATTTGGTTTTATGGTACTGGGTAATCACCTCGGGTGTAATTCCCGATTGTGAAGGCAAACCAGGACCGGGTGACAATACGATGATATCGTACAATTCCACCTCGGAGATTGGTATGGCATCATTGCGAAAAACATCGACCGGATAGGGAACAATTTCCCTTATATACTGCACCAGGTTATAGGTAAAAGAATCATAATTATCGATCACTAATATTTTCATGATGATTTTCTTCTAGGAATTAATTAAAGTTGTTCTGCCAGGGTTAAAGCTCTCTTTAATGCCCCTAATTTATTGTTGACTTCCTGCAATTCATTTTCTTCCACACTGGCGGACACGATCCCGGCTCCCGCTTGCCGGTAAAGCACATTATCTAAGCTCAAGAAAGAACGTATGATAATTGCGTGGACAATATCGCCATTAAAATTCAGAAAGCCGATCCCGCCCCCATAAAAGGATCGATTGATGTTTTCGTATTTGTTGATCAACTCCATGGCCTTATATTTTGGTGCCCCCGAGAGTGTCCCTGCGGGAAATGTGTCACCAAGGATTTCGATTGTGTTGGCACCCGCACTGAGTTTCCCCGACACCTTGGATACTAAATGAATCACATGACTGAAATATTGTATTTCTTTTAGTACATCCACTTTGACATTATGGCAATGGCGACCAAGGTCATTGCGCGCCAGATCAACTAACATGACATGCTCCGCATTTTCTTTAGGATCTGCAATCAGTTTTTCTGCGTTAAGTGCATCTTCTTCGTCGTTGCCCGTGCGTTTATAGGTACCGGCAATGGGATT
>JABDLW010000432.1 GCA_013001805.1 Saprospiraceae bacterium
TTAATAGTTGCTGTCTCAGTCTTTTTCGAATTTTATCAAAATCGGAATTTTGTGCCACATTGTAAATTTGATGAGGGTCATCTTTGAGAATGTAAAGCTCCTCCTCCGGTCTCTTAGCAAAAGCATAGTCATAATATTTTATGAAATTATCTTCATCCTTATGTTGTATTATCCATGCTTTCGTAGGACTGGCATCATAGTCAGCATAGGTGACAAAAGTATTATTGGATAATTTTTCAAAATCCAAAGTATCTTCATTTATTGCTGGATTACCCATTGGCCAGCGATCCGGCTTAAAATTAACGATGTATAAATAGTCTTTGGTTCGCAGGGCTCTTTGTGGGTAGGGTAAGTTGCCTTCCCGGGCTTTGGCTACATGTCGCTCCCGACCAGTGACAACGTAATTTCGCAGTGGGTCGATTAATCCACTTTTCCCACTTTCTAATATCGGCATCATGCTCTTTCCCGTCATAGTCTCAGGAATTTCAATGCCAGCAACTTCGAGAAATGTTGGTGCCAAATCCATCAGGTTTATAAAATCGTCGATTACTCTATCGGCTGGTATCAGAGAGGGAAAGCGCACGGCCAAAGGTACATTGGTACCAAAATCATAAAGATTGCATTTCCCGTTGGTCACACCCGGAAATCCATGATCTCCACTCACCACAATAAAGGTATTATCTAATTGACCTATCTCAGCTAACATGTCTAGCAAAACTCCTAAACCAGCGTCAAATGCCATGACTTCACCGAGATAATCGCTAAAGTCCTCCCTAACTATCTCGACATCGGGTAAAAAAGGGGGCATTTGCCCTTTTAATTTATTGGGATCAAGATTCCACAATGTTTCTCCCGATCCTGCAATCCATTTGCGATGGGTGTTGGTTGGGCCAAACCAATAGCAGAAAGGCTCATCCTTTTGATTAGCATCTAGAAAGGCTTGAAAATTATCTCTGACTTCAGATAATAAGATCTGCTTACCTTCCTTAATCGATTTTCCTTCTGCCATCATTTCTGTCACCTGCTGACTAAATTGACAGAATTTACTGCCTGCTGGTTCATACCTGGTTCTATCTCCACCATATCCTGCATCTCTGGGCGTTCCCGGGCTCCAAACCTTATAAGTATAACCTATGTGATAACCATTTTTTTCCAGCAGCAAAGGATAAGTAGGTATCGATTCGTCCCAAACGGCACCTTGAAGGATTGCTCCCTGATTGGTGCGATAGAAATATTGTCCGGATAGAATCGAGCTACGGCATGGGGTGCAGGATGGAGCATTCACAAAAGCATGATTAAACAGAACTCCTTCTTTTGCCACCATATCAATATTGGGAGTTGAAATCATCTCTTGCCAGATCCCACTTCCTTTTTGATCGGCATAACAACTGGCATACTTACCCAAGTCATCCGCGAAGGCAAAAAGTATATTGGGAGGTTTGTTATTTTGGGCTGTGCTTTGAGTGAAACAAAAGATTAAAAATAGTAAAGGAAGTGATCTAGTGACCTTGGTTTCTTGACTCGCGAACCCGCATACTCTTCGCATGCCAATAAGAAGCATCCTTAGTAAATATTCAAATCTGTATTTCATATGGGTTGTGTTCCAAGCCTTTATATCGTAAAACGAAGAACAGGCTGTATCATAAGTAAATAGTGACTTCAGCTTGACTTAATTTTCACAAACAATCAAGCCACACTTTAATTTTAGACCTTATCTATTTAATTCGTACAAACTACGAAAAGGTAAATTACCATTTTTTTTGCCATCAATGTATGCGATACATTTTTTAAAGCGCCAACACTGCATCCGTTTTATCTATTGTGCAAGTGCAGGTTATGTTAAAATGATCCTATTAGTCAAGTAGGAGAACGGACTTAGATCATAGCTAGCGTTGAATTCAGTCATGATTCAACATCTGAATATCACGATTATAAATGATATCCCTCAGTGCACGCATATTCCATATACGATACTTTAGGCTTATTGATAAACTCAATAATTAAGTCATGAGAAAGCTAAGAATTCTCGATTTGAGTATCACAGGTATGGTTGAACGCTTTTACCTAATGATGGTTTTTGCCATAGTTTTAAGCCTTTTAGGTCAGTTTATACTTGCAGCAACATTGGCTTATACATTGGCCGTTAGTTTCATTCTTGGAGTCAGTTACCGCAGGATACCTGTAAAGAGCATGTCTAAGGAGCATGGAAGAGTGAGTGACATGAAAGGGGAAAAAAGCTTGCAAGAGGCTGCTTAAAAGCTTGAGAAAATGGCATCTCGAACCAAGAGGCTTGAAGTACGTAATCTTGCGCTGATTTTCCTACTAAATGCTTCTTTATCGAAATTGAGAGAAGAGTTTTGGTGTATTCCCAAAATACTCACTTTTCAATAAATGTCTCTTGCTGCAGAATTAATTCAAGTTTTTCCTGCATGTCGATTACTTGTTCGGGCATGATGCCGGCTAAATTATTCTTCTGCCCAATGTCGTCCTTGAGATTATAAAGTTGTACGCTATCCGCAAGTGGCGCATAGCCAAACTTATCGGTGACCCAGTCGGGCACATTTGTATGGTATCCACTTTTATGGTTTATATAAACCCAGTCCCCCATCCGCAGGGCATAGCGATCTTTAAATGTATTTTGTGTTGTGGCACTCCGAATTGGTGTATTGTAGTTTTCTCCTAACCAGACACGGGAAAAATCATGACTATCGTGAGCCAATCCTGATGGTAATTCCGCACCAATAATGGAAGCGATTGTTTGCAAGATATCCACTTGACTTATCACCTCATCACAAACTGCTCCTGCCTCCACTTTATTGGGCCACCTGACTATAAAAGGCACATGATGTCCTCCCTCGTAGATGTCTCGCTTCAGGCCCCTAAATGGGGCTGAGCTATGGTGGTCAAAATTTCGAATTCGATCGTAAGCATATCTTTCCGGACCATTGTCAGCCGTAAAGATGACGATGGTATTACCGGTTTCCCCGATGTCATCAAGTGCTTTTAAAATTTGACCGGCACACCAGTCCGTTTGAAAAACAAAATCACCATAGGGACCGGCCAGACTTTTGCCCCTAAATTCTTCATTAGGGATAATAGGTGCATGAGGTGATGGAAATGGCATATATAAAAAGAAGGGCTTCTCCTGATCTTTCTGTCGCTGCACATACGCTACGGCTTTTTCGGTCAGCGAAGGTAGCACTTTAAAAAAATCCCAGTCCTCCAATGCCGGGCCGGGACGGGCCTCCCAATTACCTTCTAAAGCCATACCTACTGGAGTAGTCATCGTCACGGTAGGCTCTTGCAGCACTCTGTCGTTTTCTACCCAGGCATAGGGTGGAAAATTGATGGTTCCGTCGCCAAAATAATAATCGAAACCATGTGCCAAGGGACCATCAGGAATCGGTAGATTCCAATTATAAGCCTGGGAAGGATAGAAATATTTCATCCTTCCGAATAACATCATGGAGTCCAGGGTAGTGTATGATTTGATACGAATTGACTCCCAGTCCCACCCCAGGTGCCATTTGCCGATACAAGCAGTATTGTACCCATTATTGCGCAGCATTTCTGGCATCGTATATTGATCTGCTGTAAAAACGGATGGTCCCATAGGACCAACGATGTCGTGAAAATCCCGCCAATGGTGTCTGCCTGTCAGTAATGCATAGCGACTTGGCGTACAAATGCCTGATGATGAGTGCGCGTCGGAAAACAACATACCCTCTTGCGCTAGCTGATCTAAATTAGGTGTCGGAATTTTTGAATCAGGATTTTGTATGCCCAGGTCGCCATAGCCCATATCATCGGCATAGAGAACGATGATATTAGGTCTTTGATTTCTATTTTTTTGTGAGCATCCACATAGAAAGAAGAAGGCAACGATGGGTAAAGTGAGTATGGCTCTTAGCGATTGCCTATAATTTAAAATCAATTTTTTACTTCTCATGGTCGTCTTTTTCTACCTGTTATTATTTGTAATGCCTCTTCCCAAAAAGATAGCTGAGGTTGCTATAATCATTGATCTATTGTTTGAAAATAAGAAATGTTCCGGGCAGGTCCTTTATTAATCTTGGTCACCGGCTGTTTTAGTGTAGTGGGTCCAGCGTTATCTCCATCTGGCTCACCCTATTGCCGACAAAATTGAAGTCAGTTAGATAACGAGATCTGCACGGACAGTTTACAAGGAAAGTTACAGACTGACATGAATGAAATTATCAGCAATTAATCCTAAGGGGTAATGATCTGCCATGTACTGAAGCATTCAAATCAGAGAATAAAAGATCTCGCGACTGAGGAGTGCGGTGAATGGATACTTTAGGGTAGTATCATTTAGTCAATATCAGATTTCGGTGTTACGCACTGCTTAAATATCTCAGGTAGTCCAAAGAGTGCATGAACACATTAGTTTTTCGTAATAATTTCGAAGTATTTTTTACCATATCAAGGCGGCAGAAACGAAGTATAGCAGGTGTTCTATGAGTTTCGACAACGAAGAGATGGTGAAAACGACAAAGAAACTACAGATAATAATTAATCTGTTCTTGTACTAGCCGCTACTCCTCATTTAAGTGTGCATCCATTTTTTGCTTCATACTTTTACTTCCATACTTTCTAAGGGATAGCCCATAAGCCAGCATTCCAAATATGAACCACCCAGCAACAATAGCCCATTCAATTCCATTCAACGACGATGAATTCCCCGGCAGGTATAGGAAAATCAGACCAATTGATAGGATAAATGCTGCACCGCCAACTAACTTTCCCATACTGACTTTAAAAGGCCGCGGCATATTGACCGCTCTTTTACGCAGTACCAAAAAGCTGAGGGCGACCATACTCCAGGAAATGACGATCCCCAGTCCCCCGGCATTGACCAGCCAGCCCATGATCTCTTTTCCAAAAAAAGTGGCCAGTACTGAGGTGAATGTGACTAGCACAATTGCCAAAACAGGGGAGTTATATCGAGAATGCAGTTTTCCGAATTTTTTCGGCAACATTCCTGAGTGCCCCATGGCGAAAATGGCACGGGTAGCACCAACAAAAAAACTATTCCAACTCGTAATGATTCCGGCCAGGCCAGCGAAGATCAATAGATTTTTCGCCCAAGCTCCACCGTAGATTTTTTGCATGGCGACAGCAGGTGCTAACGTTTCTTGTTCTAATTCCGCAGAATTTAAAACTGAACCTACAGCAAAAATTATCAGCGTATACCAAAGAATGGCAAGTAGCACTGACCAAATCAATACTTTACCAATTTGCCTGAATGGAAGGTTTATTTCCTCTGCTGCCTGCGGAATAACATCAAAGCCCACAAACATGAAAGGTGTCATCACCAATACCGCCAGGAGTTCGACTGATATGCCGTCTGTGTTCCAAACTATGGGATTACTGTCCGAAGGTGCGTCTATTGCAAAACTGCCGGCAATCAACATCACTCCCGCCAGCACAATCATTGCTGTAAACAAACTCTGGACCAATGCTGCCGTCTTCACCCCAAAATAATTTGCAATCCCAATCAGCACTGACCCTACGGCTCCAATAAGTACCCAATCTAAGTAAATCGGATTGTCATTGATATGCCATAATATCGTCCCCGAGGATAGCGAGAAGAGGTTTTCCACGACCACTGGCAAGGCAACAGCCTCAAATGCGCAAACCGAAACATAACCCAAAACAATCCCCCAGGTGCAAAAAAAGGACGCATGCACGCCCAGGGCTTTGTAACTAAAAATATGTTCTCCACCTACCTTTGGCATGGCGGAGGTAAGTTCGGAATAAGTAAGTCCTACAAAAGCTACTACTGCGCCACCAATCAAAAAAGCCAGAATGGCACCGAGGGTTCCGGCAGTGTTAATCCATTCGCCGGTAAGTACAACCCAGCTCCATCCAATCATGGCTCCGAATGATAGGGTAAAAATGTCCCAGCGACCTAATACACGTTTAAAATCAGAAGCCATTTAATTAAATGTTGAGAATCTTCTATTGGGATCGGAGACCTATCTTGGTAAAGTCTCCTTGGTCATAGCCTGAGTCGACGCCGGACCGTAAAGAGGCACCTACCAAAACAGCGCATATAAAACAGCACAAATAATGAGAACCGCAAAAGCCGAGACGTTAAATACGGCACCGGTTTTAAATAAATCTCCGGTCAGTGGAATACCCTTTTCATCATCTTGCCCTTTTCCTTCAACGTAGCTTAATACCATAGTGATACCCATGGTAATGAGTGCGGTTAATCCCATCTGGTTCATAAATGGCATGTCCGGGACAAATTTAAAGGCAATGGCGATGGGTATGGAGGCAACCGCTCCAAGAATCGCGGCCCGGTTTGTGGTTTTCTTCCAAAACAATCCCAGAATAAAGACACTGAGAATTCCCGGACTAACAATTCCGGTGTATTCCTGTATGAATTGAAAAGCCTGGTCGATGCCTCCCAAAAGCGGAGCCATTACACAAGCAATGACCAGGGCTACCGCAGCACTTAATCGCCCCATGTTTACTGTCTCTTTATCGGAGGCGTTTTTATTGATATAAGTTTGATAAATGTCCATCGTAAAGATGGTTGAAGTGGAGTTGAGCATGGACGCAAGTGAAGAAACAATGGCAGCTGTCAAGGCAGCGAATGCAATTCCTTTCATGCCGGTGGGTAGCATTTGTAATAACCACGGATAGGCCTTATCAGATGCACCTTGTGAGGGAAGATTATTAAGAGCACCATCACCCAGCCGGGCCATGATTTCCGGATCATTAACCATAATAAATGCTACGATTCCGGGAAGCACAACAATAAAAGGGATCAATAATTTCAGAAAGGCAGCCATCACAATTCCTCTCTGTGCCTCTCTCAATGATTTGGCAGCAAGGGTACGCTGAATAATATATTGATTAAAGCCCCAATAATACAGATTAGCCACCCAGAGGCCACCAATGAGCACCCAAATACCCGGCAAATTGGAATATTCCGGATTGGATTTGTCAAGAATCATGTGGAATCTGTCCGGGGCGGCTTCCAATACCTGACCGAATCCGGCTATCCAGCCTTCACCATCGGATAAGGTATTCAGCGCCAGATAAGTGGTAAAAATACCACCCAATACCAGGAAAAAAACTTGAATGACGTCCGTCCAGGCTACCGCACTTAGTCCACCATATAAAGAATAAGCGGCCGCAAAAAGCGCCAGTCCGATGATGCCATACACCATGGGAATTCCAATAATGGATTCGATCGCGAGCGCTCCCAGATAGAGCACTGATGTCAAGTTTACAAAAACAAAAAGCGCTATCCAAAATACAGCCAGGATCGTCTTCAGCTGCATGCTAAACCTCTTTTCAACAAACTCCGGGATGGTGTATATCCGCTTTTCCATAAATATTGGCAGGAAATACTTGCCTACAATAAGCAAGGTAATTGCTGCCATCCATTCATAGGAGGCAATGGCCAAACCGGAAGCAAATCCAGCACCGGACATGCCAATAAATTGCTCTGCTGAAATATTGGCCGCTATCAAAGAGGCACCTATTGCCCACCAGGGCAAAGCTTTACTGGCCAGAAAATAATCTTCGGCATTCTTTTGGTGTCCCTTCTTATCTCTTGATACAAACAGACCAACTCCAAGAATCAGGATACAATAGGTGGCGAAGATGATTAAATCGATCGTGGAAAAGTTCATAGGTTCGGTTGGTTAAGCAATTGAAGATAAAACATCCTTTTCTGATGAAGATTGGGGAAATCAGTAGACCTGCTGCCACATTGATGGTGATGCCTCGTAGCCAAATATGGGGTCTGTCTTTTCAAATGCAGGCGATTGGGATCCATTGACGCCCAATATATGGAATCTGATGAAAGGATTTTCGATATGTTGTGTGATTTCGGCTCATCAGCCGATTTTCTAATGCATGCATGATTAACTACTCTAGTTACAAAGGAGTATACTCAGTTTGTGGCAAATCTATAAAACAGAGCTATTGACCATATTCCTGAACCATCTTTGGTTGGAAACTCTGAAAAATCAGACGCAGTGAAAAAAGCAAATGTTCCTGATGGAGTGTTTCAAAAAGTGATTCCCCATGTTCTAGTAACTATGACAAGAAAAAGACTCCACCAGTAAGTCTTGGCGATATTAAATCTTAAAGTGGTTCAGCCAAAGACCTGGCAAATTCCACCACGGAGCTCTCATCAAAACAATTGTTAGCTCCATTACTGGCATTTCCATTTACCTCAAGATGTACCGTGTATGTATTCTTGACGATCTGGACAATCGCCAGATTAAGTTGCCCAAATTCGGAATTAAGTATAGCAAAGGCATCGTCACCCAAATTACTGATCGAGCTATAACCGGCTACCGACAGGGCATCATCTTCTTCGGCATTATACTCTTCCCTGGCAGCATCGTTGGAGAAATGATTGTAAACCCGGACGGAGATCAAATCATCGAATGGGAAAGTACTGTTTTGATCGGCATTGCAAATGTCATTAGGGATGGTATTAAAATCAAAATCGCTAATGGCCAGGCCACAAAAATCAGCAAAGGATACTTGAGCCCAATATTCCAAACAATTCAAACTCTTGTTCTCATCCTGGTCTTGACCATCACATGACACAAATAACATCACTAAAACAGCAAGCAACAAAGTGAACCTTTTCATAACTTAAGTTTGAATTAATGCTTGGGCGAAAGAGTTACAGTTCGAAATTGAAAAAAGGAGAGTGACTATTATACAAAAAAAAGGATTTTTTCGGGTGAAAAACAAGTAAGCTGGAAATCAATTTCTAACGTCAGATTCCAAACATATCTCTCCATGCAGAATTGAATGTTAGATCTCAGAATTCTTTGCACTATATTCCTTTCAAGTTTAAATCGCCTACCGCGTCGATATGTGCTATAGAAATTCAACGTCAGCTACTGAAAGACTTCGACCTTGTACTCATTAAATGGTGAAGCATTTAGTTTTCTGGCCCCTAAACCGAAAACACTATTCATATAGATATGGAGAAGAATTTCTCCACTCGGCGATTTTTCAATCCGGTAAATAGAGGTACCCTTTAATTATTCTCGCCGTACTTCTTCGATACATCGGTGAAAAATTAAACCCGTATTTAAAAGAAGTTGGTGCTTCGGAAAAAAGATCGGACCTATTTGTGCTAATTTCCTGTATATAGACATCTTTTATGTATTAGATTGTGGCTCTCTCCAAATCCCGGCTATGTTTTCGTTTCTCATTACGTTGGTAATCCTGCTTTTTAAACTTTTCAAGTTTGTTTCTATTGTGATGGCTATAGATAATTACTTTTGCCCAACGATTATTGTTGCACGCGGGAAATATGGCAGATTGGAAAGAACGAATATTAAGGCTGGGGAAGGCCGTAAAACTTGAAAGGGCTGCAGAAGAGGCCTATTTCAGAGATTTGGCGGCAACTAAATCAATTAAAGAACGGATCGAGAGTGGCATTTTGTGGTATCCGGTTGAAATCACTAAACAGCACTACACTGTAGGTGAATATGTCGAATTGGAACTGACTCCAGCATCAGCAAGCGCTTATTCAAAGTCAAATTCTTTTCGTGTGGGAGCAAGTGCCATTCTTTTTATCAACAAGGCTGAGAGAATAGAATTGCGTGGCAGTATATCGTATGTATCGAAACGAAAAGTCAGGATCATCCTCTCGACCGATGTAATGGTGAAGAACCACCTAATTGAGGGTGGAGCGGTGGGCATTGAGTTGATTTTTGATGACCGGCCTTACCGGGTTATGATCGATGCCCTGGAAAAAGTCACGCGGTCGAAAGAGAAACCAATCATCACATTACGAGATGCCATATACCACCAAAAAATTGCTAACAACCGGTTGGCAAATATTCCACCTCTGCCCAAGATCGTCGGGCTCAACGAGTCTCAGATAACGGCCACGAAAACAGCTCATGCTGCTCAACACATTAGTATAATCCATGGACCTCCTGGTACTGGAAAGACTACGACACTGGTGGAATTAATCCGTGGTCTGAGTACTTACGAAAGTAAAATTCTGGTAGCTGCACCGAGTAATAATGCCGTTGACCTTCTGGCCAAATTATTGCATCAAAAAGGTCTTCGTGTGCTTCGTATTGGCAATGTAACCCGAATGGGTGATTCGATTACCGAACTTTCCCTGGATGAACAAGTTAGAAACCACGAGGAATGGCAACGCATTAAGCAGGTGAAAATCCAATCGGAAAAAGCCCACCGGGAAGCGGGCAAATTTAAGCGGAAATTTGGAGCAGTAGAGCGTCAGAATCGAGGACTTATGTACAAAGAGGCGAAACAATTGAGAAACTGGGCGCGGGACCTCGAGGATCGACTGGTAGAGCAGGTAGTTACTAATAGCCAGGTTATTTGTGCGACTTTGGTAGGCTGTGCCTCCGAACCAGTAAGAAGTATGAAATTTCGCACCCTGGTCATAGACGAAGGTTCGCAGGCTTTAGAGCCGGAATGCTGGATTGCTATGCATCTGGCCGAGCGGGTAATTATCGCTGGTGATCACCAGCAATTGCCAGCCACCGTCAAATCAAAAGATGCGGAGCATCTAGGACTTACCGAGACCATTTTAGATCGTCTGGCTGACCGGATCGACGAAAGTGTACTCATCACCACGCAGTACCGTATGCATCCCAAAATC
>JABDLW010000437.1 GCA_013001805.1 Saprospiraceae bacterium
ACCAAGACTTGACAGGATGTCATACTCGGCCTCTATCGGAATCAGGAGTCGGAAGACGGAGGTGGGAAGTCGGAAGTCAGGAGTCGGAAGTGGGGAGTCGGAAGTTGGAATTGGGGAATTTGAAGCAGGGATGATCAACTAGCCTTTTCGATTGAAAGAGAGGTAGCCGCGAATCTACATTCGCGGGCGGATTAACCGAAATTGGTCATTGGTTTTAAGCAAACGGTAACGGGTATCTCAATCCCCGATGTTCTGTAATAGGTCTCTAACGGCAATGGGCGGGATCTCGAGACTGCTTCCCTAGTCACCTACTCAACCAATCACCTAATTACCCAATTAAATGCTATTTTACTGCTCATTACTTAACTAAATAAAAATGACGCGAGACCAGATACTTGGAAGGCTGAGAAAGAAAATAGAAGCGGGAATCCCAATCGTAGGTGGCGGTGCCGGTACCGGGCTTTCCGCCAAATGTGAGGAAGCAGGAGGGATTGACCTTATCATCATTTACAATTCAGGAAGATATCGCATGGCCGGACGTGGTTCTCTGGCGGGCATTCTGGCCTATGGCAATGCAAACGAGATTGTGGTCGAAATGGGAAGAGAAGTACTTCCTGTGGTGAAAAACACGCCTGTGCTTGCCGGGGTAAATGGCACAGATCCATTTATTCAACAAGAGGTTTTTCTCAAGCAATTAAAGACTCAGGGATTTGCTGGAGTGCAAAATTTTCCGACAGTAGGTCTGATTGACGGAGTCTTTCGCGAGAACCTGGAGGAGACGGGTATGAGTTATGCCCTGGAAGTAGAAATGATCGAAAAGGCGCATGGCCTTGATCTATTGACTACACCCTATGCTTTCAATGTACAGGAAGCGGAGTTAATGACTAAGGCTAATGCCGACATCATCGTCTGTCATATGGGCCTGACGACTTCGGGAAGTATTGGAGCTCAAACTGCGAAGAGCCTGGACGATTCGGTGACCCTGATTAATGCGATGGTTGAAGCTATACGAACGATCAGAAAGGATGTGATTATATTGTGTCATGGCGGCCCCATCGCCATGCCGGATGATGCGGCTTATGTACTGCAAAGATGCCCGGAGGTGGTTGGATTCTATGGAGCCAGTAGTATGGAGCGGCTGCCAACAGAGATTGCTATTAAAGAACAAGTGGAGGCCTTTTGTAAGATTAGAAGATCATGAGAAAACAAGCCTCTCGCCAAGCCCGTCCTGGACTTGATGGAAGGGGCTACCTATAACAGATTCTTGTAAAGTTTTGATAATCAATAAATAACTAAAAGTCAGGGTGAGCCTGTCGAACCCTAGATCTTGTGAACAAAAATTTTGAACTAACAGAGAAGAACACTTCGGCATGCTATCTATGACAGGTCTTCATAACCCGCTGAATATCAACAATAACGAAAAGTCAGCCTGAGCCCTTTCGGCTTCTCTCAGGGTAAACTTGTCGAAGGCCTTTTCTCGATTAAATCGCGATTGAACTAACAGAGAAGAACACTTCGACAAGCTTGTCCTGAGCTTATCGAGGGGCTTAGTGTGACCCTATTTTTTTTTGATTTGGGTGTAGTGGATACACCCAATCTGTCATCCAGCTTTTTTAATTTTTGCAAAAAATATATCAGCCATGAGGTGACTTAGTTTTTTTTAGTGAAAATGCAGTAATTTGGATCTGCGGTTTTTACATTTTTTTCATCATGCAAAAAAATGTATCCACTCACGGTGACGTTTCGTTTAATCATTTAATTTTTTTAAATAATCGAATATCCATGTTTTTAAAAGGAAAAAACCTCTCACGCACAGATCTCGATTGGGGATCGATCGGCTCATACAGCGACCCGGTAGTAAATGGTGCCAAGGACATCGTCACTCTTGATGTTATGCTGTTGCCTGGGATGGGACACAATTTTCATAAACACCCAAAGCAGGAAGAGGTGATCTACGTGCTTGAGGGAACCGTGGAACAGTGGGTAGGACAGGAGAAGCAAATATTAGAACCTGGTGATGCTGCTTTTATACCTACGGATATGGTACATGCATCATTTAATATCGGTGATTCGAATGCCAAAGTATTGGCCATCCTTGGCCCTGCAGTGGGAGAGACCGGATATGAAGTGGAGGAAGTGGGAGATCAAAGTCCCTGGAATACTTTGCGATAATTTTTAAAAAGTAAGACGAAAAGAGTTACATCATGCATCGCCTGCTCCCCCTTTTCTTGTTGCTTCTGATAGGAGAATTGATTTACGCACAGAATTCACGACCTAATATTCTGTGGATTACCTGCGAGGACATCAGTCCTGCCTGGGGCTGTTATGGAGATTCACTCGCCACTACGCCAAATCTTGATGCGATTGCCAGCAAGGGCTTTTACTTTACCAGCGCATTTTCCAATGCACCAATTTGCGCCCCCGCCAGATCAACATTAATTACCGGTCTGTACGCTACCAGCCTGGGAACCCAGCACCTCCGTTCCGAAATACCAGTTCCGGCAGACATGAAAACACTGCCCGAATACTTATCGGAAAATGGTTATTTCACCTCAAATAATGCAAAAACCGACTACAATTTTAGTCCTGATGGCCGTTGGTCTGAGTCTGGAGGAGATGCTCATTGGCGAAGCCGGAATACTAATCAACCATTTTTCAGTGTATTTAATTTTGGTATAACCCATGAAGGACACGCTAACTCCGCTAAACCAGAAGACACTGAACCTTTGGCGGTGAAACATGACCCAAAGGAAATGATTATACCTCCCTATTATCCCGATACCGAGGAGTTTCGCAAAATCATAGCCCATCAATATGATCTGATTACGGTCTTTGATCAGGAGGTAGGCAAATTATTAGACCAATTGGAGGCAGATGGGCTCTATGATGAGACGATTATTTTTATTTTTTCCGATCATGGATACGGCCTGCCCCGCTACAAGCGGTGGCTTTATAACAGTGGCATGCAGGTACCCTTTATACTATATGTGCCCGACAAATATCGGGAGCTGGCCTCGAATCTAAAGGGCTCCGCGATAGGAAGCATGGTCAGCTTTGTGGATTTTGCACCTACGGTACTTACTTTGGCTGGCGTAGAAATTCCTAAACTGATGGAGGGAAATAATTTTTTGGGTGAGGCTGCCCGGATGAGCACTTATACATACGGTTTTCGGGATCGTGCCGACGACGCTTACGATATGAGTCGATCCGTATTTAATGGTCGCTTTTTATTTGTTCGGAATTTTATGCCACACAAACCTTATATCCAAAACGCCTTAATTTTTAATGAAAATAAAAGGTCATATTTGGAGCTCCATAAATTACGGATGGCGGGATCACTTGGTCCGGAACCGTTGAAAATGTTTAATGAGAAGCCAGTAGAAGAATTATATGATCTTAAAAATGATCCGGCGGAGTTGAATAACCTTATTGATGATAAACGATACGTTAATGTAGCGAAGATCTTGCGGGGGGTTCTATTTAAACATATGTTGGATACCAAAGATACTGGTTTGATGAATGAGGGAAATATGATGGTGCGATCATCGCATGGCTCCGTCTTGGAGTTAACACGCAGCAGTGATCAGGTCCCTTTTGATCGTTTATTGACGACTGCTGATCTGATTGGCAAAATAAAAGATCCCGCAGCGCTAATACCGATTTTTGATGATCCGGATCCGGATGTGCGTTATTGGGCTTTGATGGCTTTCGATGCTTATGAGGGAGATGTTCCGGTAGAAAAATCTTGGCTCATTAATTCACTGAATGATGCTTTTATTGCCAATCGGGCACTGGCAGCAGAAATACTCCTTAAGCGATTTGACGATTCTGATGCATTAGACATACTGCAAGAATGTTTGTTGACCGATAATGAGCCGGTGCTGCTTCAAGTCAGTATCAGTGTTCGCAATATTGGAATGAAAGCTCAACCCTTAATTCCATTTATCAGAGAGGAAATTTATCCAAAGATTTCCGGTGATATTTGGGGAAAATATAAGAGTTGGTCTTATCCTATGTTTATTGGAATGGCGTTAGATCAGACGATGAAGAATTGTCTGTAAATACTTGTTTTATTTTTCTATGAATATTTGTTGGGGTTAACTAATCTAGAATTTCTGATTAGATTTTAAGTGTTATTTTATTGTCCGTCATTTCAGGATCTTTGCACCTTTTCCTTGATGAAAAGGTGACCAAAAATCAAGTTTATACAATAAGAACTAACACACGCTGCTTTTGGCTCCGCGGCACACGATCAAACCAAGTTTACTCCGTGCAGTAAAGAAGAGAGCTGCATTTAGATGTTACCTGGACCAGGAAACCCAGGCTTTAACCACTACCTTTGAAGCAAGGCTAGATTTTAGACCTTTGTAAAAGGCCTATTCGAGGGCCTTATTTCTTTTAGAGAGTAAGTGCATCAAATCCGTTTATAAATCTAAACTGTGCGAACTCGAGGTTAACCAAGAACAAGATACAGAACGAAAAGTAGGCGACACATCGAACTCAAGGACGAAAAAACAAAGTGAGTTTTTAGATTTTAGGATTTGATGTGCGAGCGAGCGTTAAGAAAGAAATATAGCCTTGATTTTTTCGTTCTTTTTGATCAAGCAAAAAGGACAAGAATGAGGCATGCTCTTTTAGGTTGGAGCTCAACTTACAATGGATACACTGACATTTGAAGGCAATAATTACCTAATTAAAAACTCGGTTAGATTGAGTGTTTTCCCAAACTACTACGGAGATCAAAAATCACACATAAACAACCACCTCATGTTTCACCGGAAAATTACAGGAATTAGCAATAAAACACATGGCATTCGCTTTCTTGTGCAGTGCTTCTGCCTCTAGTATTTTGCTCGAATCGGTGATCTTCACCTGAGGTTTTAAGATTACTTCGGAAAATCTTCCAGCACCTGATTGTTCCTCGATCATGTTCCCAATAGCATCATCGGTATATTCCATTACAATAATTTTCGCTTCGGAGCAGAGATGTAAATACCACAGCATGTGACATCCGGAAAGTGCGGCTAAAAATAGTTCCTCGGGATTGTGTTTGGATGCATCCCCGCGAAAGCTGGGATCGGATGAAGCTTTTATTATGGGCTTGCCTTGAATATGAATTTCATGGCTACGCTCATATTTTCGATAAGCATCGGTACCCGTGCCTAAATTGCCGGTCCAGACCAGGTGAGTATGGTAATGATGTATTTTATCCATGACTTAAAATACGCGGGGTTTTAGTTGCTTTTTAAATTTTTCACCCATCCCTGAATTGTTAGGATTGTATTCTGATACCAGCGTTGCATTGATCCCATCCTCCGGAATTTCGTCTTCTAGTCCGAGTGCCCAATAGATGCCATTTAATGCCAATTTGCGCATAGCGATTTCCTTAAAGTCATAAGGATGTCCTAAGGTTGTGAAAAATATACGGCTACTTTTTTCATAAACACCAGTATAGCTTTTTGTCCAGGCTACAGGATTAGTCAAAGGAAACTCATCCAGCTTTCCTTTTTCCTCATGTGTGGATCGCAGAGCAGTGCCCATCACCAGAGGCTCACTATCACCACTTAATTTATAATTCCCCCCATCTACATGATAAAGCCAGCTGTAGGCATCAAATCCCTGCACTCCACGGAGAATCGGATGTGTTTTCTTGGCTTCGATGATTTCCACCCGCGTAAGTGGAACCTCGCCATCGCTGAAATGACCATGATGCGTAATCCACTTCTGGCCAAAAACCCTCGCTGGCCACTCCTCGTTATAAAATTGTCGCTCCACATTCGTCTTATATTGAAAAGCATGAGTTGAGGTTCTAAAACCGACAATCGGCCGGCCCGAATCAGCGTAAGCCGCGATGTGTTTGAGTTCGCTATCCGGAAGTTCGCGGAACCGTGTAAACATCACCATTAAATCAGCGGTTATCAGAGAATCGAGATTGGAAATGTGATTTAAATTATTGGGATCAACATAACCCTCATCATCTAAGGAATAACAAAGCGTGATTCTACAATTCATTTCCCGCTGAAGTATTTCCGCGAGCATAGGCATTGATTCCTCCGATCGATATTCTTCATCTCCAGTCACAAAAACCACATGAAGTGGTTGAACCTCCTGTCCCGTCTCCGTCATTTTCTCCGCTAATTCCTCTGTTTCTTTTTCGGGTTTATTTGATGTGCAATTAATCAGGAATACCGTGGTAATAATCAAAAATAGATAAGTTGGCTTCAAGAACATGATTTGGAATGATTCTGTGATTTTAATTTGTTTCCCAGCAAATCAAGTGAAATTTTAATAGTTCGAATTTTTCTCCGTGCGATATCTATCCCAAAATCTCCACGCACTCAGGGAGATGATGTTTGTCTCACCACTTGACTTTAGCGGAGTCCAAATATATGATAAACCTATAATATGACAAAGATGATATTTCGCTTAAGCCAGAATGTTTTCGACTACTTTGCCATGTACATCGGTAAGCCGGTACCGGCGTCCCTGGTGCTTAAAAGTAAGCCGCTCGTGATCCACTCCCAGCAGATGTAAAAGTGTCGCCTGAAAATCATGGACGTGCACTCCATCGGCAGCAATATTATAGCCAAAATCATCTGTTTCACCGTATG